>JANPAT010000266.1:0-1838 GCA_031430075.1 Chitinophagaceae bacterium
TTTTAGGAAGTAAAGGAAAATATTTTGTAAGTAATACTTTGTTTGATACTACACGAGCCAATATAGAAGTTTCTGAAGCAGTAGGTGTTGATTTATTGTGTGATGAAGGAAAATTGCCTACTACCCCTGCAGCATTTAAAGGAAATATGAATGTTGTTTTATTTGAAAGTTTTATTAAAGAAATTGGGGCAGAAAATATTCCACTTTGCATTTTAACTATTACAAATAATTCTGGTGGTGGGCAACCTGTAAGTATGCAAAACATAAAAGAGGTTAAAAATATTTGTACAAAATATAATATTCCACTTTTTCTTGATGCATGCAGATTTGCTGAGAATGCATATTTCATTAAACAACGAGAAACTGGTTTTGAAAATAAAACTATAAATGAAATTGTGTTAGAAATGTTTTCTTATGCCGATGGCTGCACCATGAGTGCTAAGAAAGATGCTTTTGCAAATATTGGTGGCTTTCTTGCTTTACGTGATGAAGCTTTAGCACTGAAATGTAGAAACTTGCTCATCATAACTGAAGGCTTTCCAACTTATGGAGGTCTTGCTGGCAGAGACTTAGAAGCTATTGCAATTGGTTTAAGAGAAGTTATGGAAGAAAGTTATTTGCAATATAGAATTCGAAGTATTGAGTATTTAACCGAAAAATTAGTTGCTGCTAATGTACCAGTAATGAGGCCTGGGGGTGGACATGCAGTTTATTTAGACGCTAAAAATTTCCTTTCTCAAATTCCTGTAGAACTATACCCTGGTCAGGCTTTGGCTTGTGCATTATATCTCGAAGGTGGAGTTAGATCGGTAGAGATTGGTTCGTTAATGTTTGGAAAATACGATGACCATAATACACTCATACCAGCACAAATGGAATTAGTAAGATTAGCATTTCCAAGAAGAGTATATACTCAAAGTCATGTAGATTATGTTGCTGAGGTAATTATAGAAGTTTTTAAAAATAAAACAAAAATAAGGGGATTGAATATTATTGAAGAAACTTCATTTCTGAGGCATTTTACAGTAAAATTAAAAATGATTTAATACAAAAATATTTATCAAATGAAACATCAAATAAAAAGAAGTTGGGCCGAACCTTATAAAATAAAAATGGTTGAGTTATTAAAAATGACTTCAACTAATCAACGAAAAAAAGCTTTAAAAGCAGCTGGGTATAATACCTTTCTTTTGAAATCGGAAGATGTGTATATTGATTTGTTAACAGATAGTGGCACATCTGCAATGAGTGATAAACAATGGGCTGGAATAATGTTAGGTGATGAAGCTTATGCAGGAAGCAGAAATTTTTATCATTTAGAAAAAGTTGTTCAAGAAGTATATGGATATAAATATTTAATTCCAACACATCAGGGAAGAGGAGCAGAAAATATACTTTCACAAATACTAATTAAAAAAGGAGATATCATTCCTGGTAATATGTATTTTACCACAACACGTTTGCATCAAGAACTTGCAGGTGGAAAATTTGAAGATATCATTATTGATGAAGCACATGATGCAGAAAATGAATTTGAGTTTAAAGGAAATGTTGATTTAAATAAACTTGAAAAAATAATTAAAAAAAATGGTGCTAAAAAAATTCCATATATCAGTATTGCTACAAGTGTTAATATGGCTGGTGGTCAACCCATCAGCATGAAAAATTTAAAAGAATTAAAAGCATTAACAAAAAAGCATGGCATAAGAATTATTCATGATATGACAAGAGTTGCAGAGAATGCATACTTTATTCAGCAAAAAGAAAAAGGATATGGTAAAAAGTCAATCAAAGAAATTGTAAAAGAAATTAATTCTTATACCGATGGAGCAACGATG
>JANPAT010000267.1:0-8499 GCA_031430075.1 Chitinophagaceae bacterium
GGTTTTAAATTGGGGTGTTAAATACACTTTACTTTTTCCAAACAAGCCCGTTGTAGTTTTTACAATTAAATTTTCAGGAGCTTCTTCACCAAAATACACACTAACTGGTATGTTTTTCAAAGCTTCTAATACTCGGCCAGTTTTTGTTTGAGTGTTTACTTCAAGAAAAGGTAAATAGCTTGTAGAAACAAAATATTTTATACTTATAACAGGTTTTGGTTTTGGAGCTTCATCTTGAGCATTTGTATTACTAAAGCTAAATCCTAAAATGAATAAAATAAGTATAATAATTTTATGAGGGTTTTTCATCTTCATGATCAGTTATAGTTTTATAAATAGAAATGATAGGAAATAATCTAACAAGCATAGTGATAATTAATAATACACCTGCAAGAGATCCAAATGCAATTGCCCATTCTTGCCAACTAGGAAAATAATGTGCAAACTTTTCTGGAGAATCATATTTAGGTAAAAATGGATGTAACATAGTTGGTGTTACTATTAAATATCTTTTAAACCAAGCACCAATAACCACCATTACCCCAGCAACAAACATTGGCTTGGGTTTTCGACCTTTTGGAAATACCAATATAAAAATTGGAATAATCATGCCTACAAAAATGGCAAACCAAAACATGGGTGCAAACTCGCCGGCAAACAATCCAGCTAAATGTTCTTCTTCAGGTTTTTTCATTTTAAAGGCAGGAACTAAATATTCATTAACATTAAAATAGAGGTATAGTAATGCAAGCATAACTAAAATTTTACCCATATTATTGAAATGTCTTTCAGTTATATAATGTTCAAGTTTGTACACATTTCTAAACACATACATGGCTACTACAACACCACCTGCACCTACTAAAAACGCACCTGAAACAAAATATGCACCAAAGTTGGTGCTATCCCAACCTGGTCTGTAAGTTGTTGCAAACAACCATGAGGTAACGGTATGAATACAAAATGCAACAGGAATAATGGTAATACAAAGTATGGTAATAATTCTATCTCTTATTTTTTCTTGTGCATTTGTACCTTTCCAAAAAGAACCTAAGAAATTGTAAAATTTATTAAATTGATTGCCGAACTTTTCCTTTGCATTAATCATAATTTTAATATCGGGCAAAAGGGTAACATAAAGTAAAAATGAACTCAGTAATAAATAGGTAGTAATTACAATAACATCCCACATTATTGGAGATTGTAATCTGCCATGTGTAAATAAGTAAAATAATCTTTCAGGTCGGCCCATATCCACTATAATAATCAAAGCAGCAAAAATGATTGCCGATACTGCTATCATTTCTGAAATTCTGGTTAATGGCGTTCGCCAATGCACATCGGCCAATCTAAAAATTGCAGTAATCAAAGAACCTACAAGACTAATAGCCACAAAAAAAACAAAGTTCGATATATAAATTCCCCATGAAACATAATCGCCCATATTAGTAACAATTAATCCTTTGCTTAACTGCTGTATATATGCAAAAGCACCTATGCAACAAATAAAAATTAAGCTATAGGTCCATATCATTCCTCTACGACCAAATTTTTGTGGTAATAAATCATTTATGATTTTTTCTTCTTAAAATTTTATTGAGTTTTCCACGTTGATGATTTATAAATTAATTATGCTTTTATCTCTACTTTAGGAAGCCCTTCTTCGAATTTGAAATTTCTGTTAACAGGTGGTAGATAGTAAACACTAGGTTTTGTTCCTAAGTCTTCCATTAATCTGTAACCTGCTTTATCTTTTATTAAATCGCTAAAACGGAATGTTTCAGGACCATTGCTTACTGTATCTTCATTCATATCGCCAAACATAAAAACACCATTAGGACAAGCAGATACACAATGTGGTAACATTCCCATTCTGGTCATATCTGGACAAAAATCGCATTTCCCCACTGTACCTTTTTTCTGAGGCATACTGGTTTCGCAATTATAATCTTGACTTGCAATTGCTTCTGGTAAACCTGGATCTTCCCAATTAAAAACCCTTGTTGAGTAAGGGCAAGCAGCCATACAAAACCTACAACCTACGCATCTATCACTATCTATTAATACAATACCATCCTGACGTTTGAATGTTGCATCAACTGGGCAAACTTTAACACAAGGAGGCTCATCGCAATGCATACAAGTTGAAGGTAGCCAATAAGGTGCTGTATGATCAGCATCTTTCATAGGGTACACTTTAATCCAATTCTGTTCTCCATGAAGCTGGTGCATGTGATTACAAGCAGATTGGCATTTTTTTAAATTTTTGCAACGAGATAAATCAATTACCATTACAAACTTTTTTCCAGGAATTCCAATTCTGGCTTCATCATTACTTACAGATGGCAAATGAGGTACTGGTTTCAAAAAAGCTTTGTCAATTTCAACAATTTCGCCATCAACTGATAAAAGTTTTACCATTTCTCCAGAAGCTTTAACATCTCCATCAGCATAGCCATCAAATGGAGTTTTTTTACTACTGCAACCTGCTAGTACACCAGCTGTTAAAATGCCTGCTGTTAAAAACTCTCTTCTGGATTTATTGTTAGTTTCCATTCGTTTTATTTTTTTGTGTTAGCTTATTCTTTTGTTGATCCAGGTTTTAAGTTGGTTTGTTGTAGCTTTTGATTTTTTTTGATTTGAAATCTTTGCAATATCTACTTCAACTAATTGCCCATCTTGTGTAAGCATTTTAGTAGTTTTTGCTGTTACAGTTCCGCAACTAATAGCTTCGTTTTTTGATGAAATAAGTTTGCTAATTTTTAATCCAGAAAAAAGCATGGCAATTGAGCCCAAACCTCCCCACATTAAAAGCTTTCTTCTTGTTGTGTCATTATTGTTGTCTGTTGACATGGCTTAATAGTTAAATGTTGTGAGAGAGAAATATGTGTTTGAAAGAATTTATTTTTTAAATGTTCTCATGAAGTTTACCAAATTCCATCTGTCTTCATCATCTGGTAATTTCTTTTTGAATGAAGGCATATCATCTCTTCCTTCAGAAGTTCTAAAAAAAAGAGTACCGTCTGTTTCAGATTGAAAATCTGTTGTTGAAAAATTACCTGGATCTGTTTTTAATTGTGCTGCTTTTGAACCATCGCCTAACCCTTTTGTGCCATGACATGACTTACAATGAGTTGCCCATAATGTTTTACCCTCTGCAATTGATTCGGCACTAGTTGCAACCGGATTTTTTTTGTTTTTTGCTGCATCTGGCACTTTCCAAGGTGCAGGTGTTTGGTTTAAACTACTTGTAAACCCAGAAATAAGTGTTACAGTAAAAAAGCTTGAACCAAGAATAAAAGCTATTGTAGAAAGCGAGTTTTTCATGTTGTGTTGTTTTTTGTTTGTATAGTAAAATTGAAATAAATGAAAGACTTATAAAATGACTTTAAGCTTGTTTAAACATGACATAAATCATCTAAGCACCATAAATTAATCTTTGTAATTATTTACTTTTGAAATAAAATCCTAATTCAGAATCAATATTCATCATATCTATAAAAACAGGTTTATCTGTTAGTTTAAACAGAATAATACCACACATATCATTGAAATTATTTAGATCTATGAGGTATTTTTTTTCATTTTCAGATTTGAATAAAATGAATCTTGAATTACTGCTTTCAATGATTACAACGTTCGGATAACTTGTTTTTATAACATTTCTTGCATTCCTCATTTGATAAAACAATTCGTGTACCACACTATTAAATACAGTAGGTTTATTAGCAGCTTTTATTTTGAGAAGTTGTAAAGAGTCTGGTTGAAAAAAGACTGCTGTATTATGCTCTACAGTTAAAGTATCTTGATTTGATGAACCTGGTTTTTGATGCTCTTGTTTAGGAGTAGTTGGATTATTTTTTTCTGTATTGATACAAGATAATTGAGTAGCAATTATTATAAAAGTGAGTATTATTATTTTTAATAATTTAGTATTCATTTTAATAAATATTTATCATAAAAACAGGACTAAAATTATTTTACTAATTAAAGCCCTGTTTTTTTTCTCATAAAATTTTATTTATGAGCAACAACAAGAATCAACCTAATAATTCCACAATCTAGTAATATTAAATCCTATTAAAAACTGGCCACCATCAGAAGTTTTTCCTGTACCTCCATCTGTGAAATTAAATGGTGCATTTTGGTTAAATAAATTATTACGTTGAGGATTTAACAACGAGTAATTTCCAAAGAATAATTGAAAACTATGGTTACTAGTGTTAAACTCAAATCCTAAAGCCAAATTTGGTTTTGGATTATTTGTTGCATGATTGGTAATAGGTTGATCGTAATTAAAAATAATTGCAGTACCATTAGTTAATTTATATCTTCCTGCAAAAGAAATTGCAAAATGAGCATTTTCCATTGTTTTAAAAATATCCTGACCAGTACTATCATTTTTAGTGTAATAACCCGCAACTGCATTTTGGTAAGAAATACTTGGTGCAATTTGTAATGAAAGTTTATCGCTCATTTTTCTTGCAAAAATTAATTGATGAAAGAAAGAGAGTTTATCTGATTCATTTTTTATAGCACTTCCATCATAAATAGTAACATCTTCTCTTGTATCGTAAGCCATGTTACCATAATAAGTTAAACTTACAGGGTAGGTGCCTTTAGTTTGAGTAAAGAGGCTATATTTTGCACTTGCATCCCATAGCATATTACTTTTTGTAACACCCAATCCGAAATTTAATTTATTAGATACAGAATAGCTTACACCTAACCGAATATTTGATGGTGCAAAAAATCCCCAGAAATCTTTATAACCTCTTGTTAAAACACCAAAACGGTGTTGAATATCCATTTCAAATGTTCCTTTAACTGGTACCATTACAGTTTGATTATCTATAATAATAGCACTTGGAAAGGTATTTTTTACTGGTTTAGGTTTGGGTGCTTTTTCTTTTACTTCAACAACAACTGTACTATCTGTTTGTGCCAATAAATTTTGAGATGATAAGAGTAGCATACCTAATATGCAAGTGGCAATCATCAGCTTGCTTGCGTTTATTTTTATTATTTGTTTCATTTTTTTAAATTTAAATTAGCTTAATTATTAAGTGCTCCATTTCTTATCCAATCGTATACTTTTTGTCTATCTGTAGCTGCTGTCATGTATTCTCTCATTTCTCCATTTAACTTGGTATACATAATACTTTGTTTAGGAACAATCAAGTTTACAAAACCACCATTTACAATTTGTTGATAAGATACATCTGGAGTTAAAAATGGTTTACGAGCACCACTAACATGACAACCAGATATGGCACATTTTGTATTGAGTAATGGTTTTAAATCGGTATTAAAACTTACTGCTTGTGGGGGTCCATCAGGGTCAACTGCAGCTTCTGGAAGTATGGTGTCTTTATAACACCCTGTTAAGCTTAGTACAAGTACAGTAACAATCATACTAAGAAATATAAATGACTTTTTCATAATGTTTAATTTAATTGTTTACTACTTGTTGTTAAAATTTACATTACATTCTACTTGAATGTTATCTGAAATGCTAGTACTTGTCATTCCAAAATCTCTACAATTAAATTGAAACTTAAGTTGTAAGCCAAATACACTATAAGCTGCTGAAGTACCAAATTGTACTGTGGCTTTTTTAATGTATTTCATTCTACCCACAACTGATTTTGTAAATGGTGCTGCTAATTTACCTTGCCAGGTTAAATTTAATGTAACAATATAATCTGCACTTAAAGGATCAAATTCTACTTTTGTAGTTTGAATTTGTGCAATATTGGTTACAGCTAAATTTTGTGTTCCTGCAACAATAGCAGTTGTGCCCATTCCAGAAATATTACAACCTGCATCTCTACCTGGTTCTCCAGTATTTGATTGATTAATTTGTACATAACCATGGAAATATGATTTAGTAGGTTCGTTTTCATAAAATGCCCATGAACTGTCTTTAAGTGGTTGACCAGTAGTAATATAGTTTGCCATTAATGCAGGTGTTACATTGTGAATACCAAACTGATTAAATCTGCCAGTAAGCAAACCTGCTGCACCTACATAATTGGTTTGCCACAATACACTTGAATGTGATTTGTCGAATTTCCATTCTGCTGTATTTCCTGCGGTCATATTTCCTGGTAATTGAATGTCTGTACCACGAGTAATTGTTGGGCCTGTTGGAGCTGATGGAGGTAAAAATGCAGTATCATGAGTGCAACTTGATAAATAACCTACAGTTATTGTAAAAATTGCAAGGCCGAGAAATAGTTTATTACTAAAGCGTTTCATAAAAAGTTTTTTAATTAAATAATTTGTTGTTTACTATGTAAAAGTATTGTTAGGGTAATTTCTAATTTATGATGACCGTCAAATAGTATTATGATTATTGTCATAAGATTGTCATCTGCAATTGAAATAGCTTTGAGTCTTCTATGAACTGTAGTAAAAACTTAATTGAAAAGCTTTATTTTATAATAAAGTACAAAGAAAGAAATCCTTAAAATAATTACTACTTAATACAACATCCTTTAATTTCTTTTTTCTCCATAATTAATTTAGGACTTAAAAAAGGCACACCTAAACCAAGGCCTCTTAAAATTAATATACAAGCCATTAAACCCATTAAATAAGGATAAATTGCTTTCAGCTTATTTCTAAAACTAAATTTTATTTGAGAGCCTAAAATTGTTACAGCTAACATTAATGGTAAAGTACCCAAACCAAAAGCAGCCATAAAAAACATGCTATTAAAAATATTAGCAGAAGTTACTGCACCAGCAATTGCTAAATAAACTAAACCACAGGGCAGCAAACCATTTAATACACCAATGTATAATAATGAAGTATTTGAATGAGTAGAAAAAAGTTTTGATATTTTACTTCTTAATGTATGAAGCAAAGTATCGATAAAATTAATTTTTGAGAAAACATTTTGGTGCAACTTGAGTTTAAAAATCCAAACTAAAATCAACACACCAACTACAATTGAAAGGGCTTGTTGTAATCCAAATAAAGAAAATGTTTTTCCTATAATTCCAAATATTAAACCTAAAAAAGTATAAGTAATTACTCTTCCGAAATTATAAATAAAAGCTCCGACTATTTTTGAAAATATTGAAGTTGTTGATATTGGAATAGTTAAAGCAATAGGGCCACACATTCCAATACAATGCAGGCTACCAGTTATTCCTAAAACAAATGCTATGGTAAAAATTTCTAACATTTATAAGAATATCTTTTTTTCAAAATAATAATTAACTCCTTCAACATCCCATTTTAAATGCACTTCATGTAACCCTTTATTTTTTTGTGGAATGTGTATTTTAATACTAGAATTTGTGGTTTCAATTATTTTACTAAAGTCTTTATTTTCATCTGCTGCATAATATATTTCTAGGTTTCCTTTTAGTGTTTTACTTTCAAACTCTTTTGGAAATTGTATTTCTAAGCTATCGTTTATTACAACAATAATAGGTGTTGAGGATAAATTTAAAGTTCTTTTTGCTGCATCAATTATTTGCTGATACTTTAATTCTTTTTCATAATAATTTGTTGTAACTAAGTCGTTTGTTTCGGTGGTTGTTTTATATACAAGGAATAATATTCCTAGAACAAAAACAATATACACCAGCATTATTTTGTATCCCCAATTCATGTTAAATATTTTAATTATAAATTTCCGGACCAATAAAATTTGCATCAACAATTTTTAACTTTTTACCATTCTGATATAAGCAAATAGTTATTGTAGTTTTCCAGCTTTTTACTAAAGCCTTATTTAATATTACAAAAAATTGAAAGTTAGAATAATCTTCTTTTTTAACTATAGTACTATTACTTCCCACAAATTTTATTTCGCCAGGTAAATTGTTTAATTTTAGTTCATACGAAATATCTTGATGTGTTTTATTTACCAATTTCAAATTATATAAATTACTTATGGATCCATTTGGCATTGTTGTAAATGACATACCAGAAGTTCTCATTAATCTAACATCTAAATCTGTTCTGGTAACAATTAAAAAGCATAGGAAAATTAATAATAAACTTAATACTACAGTGTAAGCTTTTATTCTGTTATTAAATTTTAGTTTAACGTTGTTTGTAATACTGTTTTCAGAAGCATATCGAATGAGTCCTTTTAGTTTTTTTACCTGCTCCATAATATCATCACAAGCATCAATGCAGGCTGTACAATTAATACATTCTAATTGTGTGCCATTACGAATATCAATAGCAGTTGGACAAACTTTTACACAGGCATAACAATCAATACAATCTCCAGCATTTGCATTATGTTCAGCATCTTTTAGCTTAGTTCTTTGTTCACCACGAACATGATCATAAGCAACTACAATAGAATCTTTATCTAATAAAACACCTTGTAATCTTCCATAAGGGCAAACTACAATGCAAACTTGCTCTCGAAACCACCAGTAAATAAAAAAGAAAATAGTGGTAAAAAACAACAATGAAATTAATGTTCCAGTATGTTCAGATGGATATTTAATATAGCCAATTAACTTA
>JANPAT010000268.1:0-2279 GCA_031430075.1 Chitinophagaceae bacterium
GCCATTAATCTGCTAAAAGCTCCTTGCAATTGACCTTGTGCTGCTTGATATTTTTGTAAACTTTCTGCATCATCAATATTCACAGTTACAGCTGTTGCTTTTGCACGTGCATCTAAAACTTCTTTTAAAGTAGATTTTTCAAAATTTGCAGATCCTTCAATAGTTTTAATTACACTGCTGTAAAGGTCTGTTCTACGTTGATAATTGGTTTCTACATTGCTCCAAGTTTTTTTTACTTCTTGGTCGCCTGTAACTAAACCATTATAACTTTTACAACCACATCCTCCTAAAAAAAGAATTAAGGCTCCAATAACAATAAGGGTTAAATTTCTAGTACTCATTTTTTTATGTTTTATTATGTGATAATTATGTCAAAGGCAATACCAAATAATCATTTATGGCATTGTGTCATAATTTAATGCAATACTATCTCTTTTTAATTTTTTGTGGGCAAAAATTATATTAATAAATCAATAATTCTTTATAAGTGGTAATAAATCATATTATTTCATAGCCAATTCATTTATAGAATTTTATGAGTGAATTTTGAATGTGGATAAATAGCTTTAAATATCTAATAAATTTTATTGTTTTGAGTAGGTAGAACTTATCTTTGCCAACACTAAAAAATGAATGAATCACTTAGATATTAAATCAAAAAAACATTCACTAAACCCTCATTAAAAATTAATACGTTTTTATTTAAATAATGGAAGAAAATTTAATCCCCGAACAAACTAGCGACAACGACAGAATTATTAAAATTCCCATTGAAGAGCAAATGAAAACTGCATACATTGATTATTCAATGTCTGTAATTGTTGGTCGTGCTTTACCAGATGTTAGAGATGGTTTTAAACCCGTTCATCGTCGTGTTTTATATGCCATGAATGAGCTAGGAAATGCTAGCAACAAGGCTTATAAAAAAAGTGCCAGAATAGTAGGTGAAGTAATGGGTAAATATCACCCACATGGTGATGCTTCAATTTATGACACTCTAGTTCGTATGGCTCAGGAATTTACTATGAGGCATACCATGGTTGATGGTCAGGGTAACTTTGGTACACAAGATGGTGATCCTCCAGCAGCAATGCGTTATACTGAAGTGAGGCTTCAAAAATTTGCTGAAGCCATGTTAGAAGATATTGAAAAAGATACAGTAGATTTTCAGTCGAATTTTGATGATAGTTTAAAAGAACCTACAGTTTTGCCAACACGTATTCCTCAACTTTTAGTAAACGGAAGTAGTGGTATTGCAGTTGGCATGGCAACTAATATGATGCCACATAATTTAAGTGAAGTAATTGATGGGTGCATTGCATATATTGAAAACCGAGAAATTACTGCTGAGGATTTAATTCATATTGTAAAAGCCCCTGACTTTCCAACAGGTGGTGTGATTTATGGAATGGAAGGCGTTAAACAAGGTTTATTAACTGGTCGTGGAAGAGTTGTAGTTCGTGGAAAATGTTCTATTGATACTAAACCAAGTGGAAGAGAACAAATTGTAATTAATGAAGTTCCTTATCAAGTAAGTTTAGATGGATTAACTGATAAAATTGGTCAGTTAGTAAATGATAAAACCATTGATGGCATTTCACATGTAAACAATGAAAGTAACAAGCGTGAAGGAACACGTATTGTTATAGATTTAAAAAGAGATGCAGTTGCAAATATTGTAATCAATATGTTGTATAAATACACAGAACTACAAACCAGTTTTGGTATTAACAATGTTGCTATTAGTAAAGGCCGACCAAGAATTTTTAATATTAGAGATTTAATTGCTGAATTTATAGAATTCAGAATGGAAGTAGTAATACGAAGAGCCAAATTCGAACTAAAAAAAGCAGAAGATAGAGCTCATTTATTAGAAGGATTTTTAAAAGTAATTGCCGATAAAGATCATTTAGATGCTGCCATTACTTTAATTAGAGAAAGTGCTACACCTGATGAAGCCAAAAGAACTTTGATTGAAAAAAGTGTTACTGATAAATGGTATTTGCCTGGGGCTTTATTTACAGAAGAAACTGCAAAACATTACCAACAAGTTATTGGTTTATCTGAAAAACAAGCACAAGCAATTCTTGAATTAAGATTGCAACGTTTAACAGGTATGGAACGTGAAAAAATCATTGATGAATTCAATGGTTTAATGTTAACGATTGGTAGATTAAAAGATTTATTAGCCAGTGAAGATTTAAGATACAACTTAATAAAAACTGAATTACTTGAAGTAAAATCAAAATTTGGAGAACCACGTAAAAGTGAAATTCAAT
>JANPAT010000269.1:0-4711 GCA_031430075.1 Chitinophagaceae bacterium
CCTAAATGATTGGCATCAACATCTAAATCATTCAATTCTTTTTCAGATAAATTTTCTACAGGTTTGCCATTAATTGTTACTTTATCACCATCAACCATAATAGTAATTTTCTTTTCCTTTTTTATGCCATTCCCTTTTGCAGGTTCATCATTCAATATTTTATCTTCTTTTTCAATAATCACCACTTTTTTATCAGTTGTATTTCCACTTGGAAATTTTTGAATAATGATTTTTTTCTCTTCCTTTTTAGATGAATCCTTAGATTCTTGAGCTATAATACTTGTGGAAAATGCAATTAACACTAAGCCACAGCAAATAATTTTTTTGTTCATAATGAGGTGGTTTTATTTATGTACTAAATATTTCGTAGTTCAAATGTAAGGGAATTATTTTAATACGAAATGTTTCGAATTTTAAATATTATTTTATTTTTTAAAAATTAACCAATTAAATTCTTAGATTGCAATTTAATTAATCACCAAAACTACTTTTATGTTAACAGAAATTCTTTCTAGCCTTAATTGGTTGCATGTATTAGTTGCTGCAGTTGCTTACTTTGCTTTAGGTGCTTTATGGTACAGTTTTTTATTCAAAGATCAATGGATTAAACTTTCTGGAGTTAATATGGATGACCCCAATGCTAAAAAAGGTGCTGCTGGGGTTATGGTTTGCAGTTTTGTATTAATACTTGTTCAAACTATTGGTATTGCTGTGCTTGAGCGTCATTTTATGACTACTGGATTAATAAGTGGACTTAAAATGGGCATTTTTGTTGGTGCTGTTTTTGCCGCAACAGCAATTTCAATTAATTACTTGTATAATATGAAGCCAAAAATGTTATATGTAATTGATTGTGGCTATCAAATTATTGGTTGTGGAATTGCAGGTGCAATTATGGCTGCTTGGATGTAAATTTTTGTTGAATTATTTTACTAGTTATTATAGCACTTTGCAAGCAAAGTGGAATTCCACCTCCAGGATGAACACTACCACCTACAAAGTATAAGTTTTTATATTTTGATGAAAAATTGGGATGCCTTAAAAATGCTGCGAATATTGAATTAGAACTTGTGCCATAAATAGAACCCAAATAACTTGAGGTTTTAGATTCGATTAATTTAGGGTCTAAAACCTCTTCTGTTTCGATTAAAGGTTCAATATTTACTTGTAAAGTTTTTTTTATTTTTTGGATGATGAAATTTCGATATGCAAGTTTTGCATTTTCCCAATTCATATTTTCTGAAGCAGGAACATTAATCATTACAAACCAATTTTCTTTTCCTTTTGGAGCTTGAATTGTGGGCTCCATTTTCGATGTGATGTTGATATAAATTGTTGGGTCTGGATAAACCGATTTTGTATTGAAGATACTTTCAAATTCTGCCTTATAATCTTCAGCAAACAATATATTATGCAAATCAAGTTCAGCAAATTCTTTATTAATTCCCCAATAAAAAATTAAGGCACTACTACTTCTCTCCTGCTTTAAAATATTAGCTGCAGCATGTTCATCTTGCAACAATTTTTTGTAAGTAAAATAAGCATCTCCATTACTAACTACAATATCCGATTCAATAAAATGCTGATTTACTTTAATGCCTTTAACGCTATTATTCTCAACAACAATTTCATTTACCTCTTTATCAAATTCAAACTTCACTCCTTTTTTAATTGCAAGCTGATATAAAGCATTTGTAATTGAAATCATTCCTCCTTTTGGATAAAAAATTCCATCATTAAATTCTAAATGACTAATTAATGAAAGCATTGCTGGTGCAAGAAAAGGGCTGCTACCGTTATAAGTTGCAAATCGATTAAATATTTGAACAGTCTTAGGATTTTTAAATTGACTTTGATTGTAGTTATTCAAACTTTTGGTTACATACTTTAATTTAAACCCAACCAAAGCTTTAATTAGTTTAGCACTAAATAAAGATGATAAAAGATGTAAAGAATGGTTCAGAAAAAAACTTCCTGTGTTAGTATATAATTCTTTTGCCTGCTCAACATATTTTTTTATTTGAACAACATCTTCATTATGCCTGTATGCAAGCTCTTTACTAAAATCTTCAATATTTGAACTTGCAGTTAAAGATGTATTATCGCTAAAAAAATAATTGCAAGTGGTTTGTACTTTTTTATAAGAAAAATAATCTGCTATGGGTTCATTAGCATAATTAAATATTTCTTCAATTAAATTGGGACAGGTAAAAAGGCTTGGACCAGCATCGAATAAATAACCATTTTTTACAAAAGCAGAAAGTTTACCTCCAGGGTAACTATTTTTTTCATAAACAATAACATCAAATCCATCAGTTGCTAATCGAATAGCTGTAGCTAATCCACCAACCCCTGAACCAATAATAATTGCTTTTGTTTTTTTCAAAGAATTGAATTTCGGGTTATAGTTTATTCATTTTATATTTTGTAAAGGAATGAACTATAATAATTATTTTTTTGAAATTAGAATTTCTTACTCTAGAATTTAAAATGGTTTTTGCATTTAATTTCTTAATTTTCTTAAACAAATTATAGTAATACATGTAAGCTACATAAACACCAAACTGAGATTTTTTATTCAATTGTTTAATACCAATTAATGCTTCTGCAAAATCTTTTTCTATATCTTTTTCAATTATTTTTTTATCGTCTTCACTAAAGTCATTAAAGTTACAATTAGGGAAATACATTCTACCTAAAGCTTCTGTATCGGCTTTAATATCTCGTAAAAAATTAATTTTCTGAAAAGCAGCACCAAGTTTTCTTGCTGGTTCAATTAAGTTTTTATACAATGCTTCATTCCCATTACAAAATATTTTCAAACACATTAAACCAACAACTTCAGCACTTCCATAAATGTATAAATGGTATTCTTTATCTGTATAAGTATCTTTAGTTAAGTCTAACTCCATACTAAACAAAAAAGATTCAATTAAGTTTTTATCAATTTTAAATTTATTTACAGTTTGCTGAAATGATTGTAGTATGGGATTTAGGCTGATACCATTTGCTAAAGCATAATTTGTTTGCTGTTTAAAATCATTAAACAAAAAGTCTTTATCGTAATCGTGAAAAGTATCAACAATCTCATCTACAAATCTTACAAAACCATAAATATTATAAATGTGTTGATGTAAACTTTTATGCAATAGTAATATTGAGCTATAAAAACTTGTACTATACTTTTTACTAGTATACTCACTAGTTTGATAACAAATTTTATTGAATAAATCTAAATTACTATTCATTTAAACTTAAAACTTAAAATGGCAAATCGTCAACAATATCTTCTGGTGCTGGTGCATCGAATGTAGTAGTTGTGGCAGTTTCGCTGCTTTGAGAAAGTTTTACAGTTTCCATTCTCCATGCATCTAAATTGGTAATATAATTTTCTTTGCCATCTTTAGTCCACTTTGAACCTTTAATATTAAACGAAACTTTAATTTCATCACCAATATTAAATTTATCTGGCAAACTGGTTTTATCTTGTACCGATTGAAATTTTACATAATTTGTAATAATTCTGCCGCCAATATCATCAGATTTTTCTATTACAAATTCCCTTGTTTTAAAAGTTTCTGTTCTATTAATTGTATCAAATTTTGCTACTAATTTCCCTGTAATCTCAAAACTCATTGTATTTAATTTTTGCTCAAATGTAGTTTCAAAAAAAAATATCTCTAAAAAAATTTTTTTATTCTAAATCATCTTAACTTTCAATATCATTTGTGATCTATGAATTTAAATTTTAAGCAGCCCATTTCATTATTTTTATTTTGTTCATTCTTACTTTATAGTTGCACAACTAAACCCCCTCAAATAGTTTATTCAAATTATTCTATTACAAAAAATATTATTCAAGATAGTAATAGCATTAAGTTATTAATGCCTTACAAACAACAATTGAGTAGTAGTTTAAAAGAAGTGATTGGATTTTCTACTTATGGATTATATTCAAAAAAAATAGAAAGTTCCTTGGGCAATTTTATGGCAGATGCAATGAAAACTATGGCTGAACAAAAGTTTAATAAAAAAATTACTGCTGCATTTATCAATTCAGGAGGAATAAGATCAAACCTACCAAAAGGTGAAATTACTATTGAAGATATTTTTAATTTAATGCCATTCGATAATTTAGTCATCTTACAAGAAGTAAAAGGAAGTGTTTTAACAAGTTTTCTGCATCATGCATGTGAAAAAGGAGGTTGGCCAGTTTCAAAAGGAGTACAATACACTATGAATGAAAGAAAATTAGTGAGTGCAGAAATTGATGGAAAGCAAATACTAGCTGACTCATTATATATAATTGCAAATAATGATTATGTTATCAATGGAGGTGATAATACAACTATGCTAAAAAAAATACCTAAAGAAAATATTAATTATTTAGTAAGAGATGCCTTAATTGATTACATAAGGTTACTAACAAAAGATGGTAAAACTATTGATGCTAAAATTGAAAAAAGAGTAATTGATGCAAAACAGTAGAAGAAAATTTATTAAAAATAGTTTATTAGCTTCAGCAACTATTGCACTACCCAACATAATTAGTGCAAAAGAAATTAATGATGATAATAATAAACTAACCATTTTGCACACTAATGATGTACATAGCAGATTAGAACCTTTTCCAATGGATGGAAGTCCAAATGAAGGTTTAGGAGGAATTGCTGCCAGAGCTTCAGTAATTAATCAAATTAGAAACCAAGAA
>JANPAT010000270.1:0-4400 GCA_031430075.1 Chitinophagaceae bacterium
AAAAAAAGCACCAAAGACTGCCTTTTTAAAACCGAACAACTTTTCTTCAGAAGCCATAGCATACACACAAAAATATTTTCCCGATAACTATGGTGAACTGAATACTGATTTTATTTACCCAACCACTTATGCCGAAAGCAAAAGTTGGTTAAAAGATTTTTTCAAATCACGGTTTGCAGATTTTGGTGCTTATGAAGATGCCCTTGTTACTAATGAACACATTCTGCATCACCGCGTATTAACACCCATGCTCAATACCGGGCTGTTAACGCCTCAGTTTATTATGGATGAAGCATTGCAGTATGCCAGCAACAACAAAATTCCATTAAACTCAATAGAAGGTTTCATCAGGCAAATCATGGGTTGGAGAGAATTTATTAGGGCAGTGTATGAACTGAAAGGGAAAGAAGAACGAACAAAAAATTACTGGGGTTTTACCCGGAAAATTCCTGCTTCGTTTTGGAATGGCACAACAGGTATTGAGCCGATAGATGATACCATTAAAAAAGTATTGGAAACAGGTTATTGTCATCATATAGAACGGTTAATGGTTTTGGGAAACTTTATGTTGTTGTGCTAATTTGATCCCGATGAAGTGTACCGTTGGTTTATGGAATTGTTTATTGACGCTTATGATTGGGTGATGGTGCCCAATGTTTATGGCATGAGCCAGTTTGCTGATAGTGGACTGATGGCCACCAAACCTTATATAAGCGGCAGCAACTATTTAATGAAAATGAGTGATTATAAAAAAGGAGATTGGCAACAAGTATGGGATGGATTATTTTGGAGGTTTATGCATACACATCGTTCTTTCTTTTTAAAAAATCCCAGGTTAGGCATGTTGGTAAAAACTTTTGATAAAATGCCCGATAGCAAACAAAAAGCTCATTTAAATAATGCTGAACAATTTCTACATTCACTTTAATCTACCAAAACCATTTTGGTCTACCAAACTACAAATTATTGGAATTTAGAAAA
Source organism: Chitinophagaceae bacterium (assembly GCA_031430075.1). GTDB lineage: Bacteria > Bacteroidota > Bacteroidia > Chitinophagales > Chitinophagaceae > CAIVPM01. The sequence goes on from JANPAT010000270.1 coordinate 982, forward strand.
AACAAAAATAGGATTCTGTTTGTGCTAAAAACTAGTCAAGATCTAAAATAGCCTTACACTAAAAAGTGCGAATAATGAACAAAAAAACCACAACATGTTATGTTGAGGTTTCAAGTGGTGTGGGCCGGGTTTGAACCGGCGACACATGGATTTTCAGTCCATTGCTCTACCAACTGAGCTACCGCACCTTTTCCTTTTGGGGTTGCAAATATAATAGCTAAACTTTAATCACAAAGAATATTACAAACTTTATTCGTAATTAAAATTCACAATTTTTTGGTGTACGTGCAAATGGAATTACATCTCTAATATTTCCCATGCCTGTAACAAATTGAACCATACGTTCAAATCCTAAACCAAATCCTGCATGAGGTACTGAACCAAAACGACGCGTATCTAAATACCAACTCATTTCTTCAGCAGGAATATGCATAGCTTCCATTCTTGCTAATAACTTTTCTAATCTTTCTTCTCTTTGACTTCCCCCCACAATTTCTCCAATTCCTGGAGCTAAAATATCCATTGCTGCAACTGTTTCTTTTCCTGCTTTACAACCATCATTCATTCGCATATAAAATGCTTTTATTGCAGCAGGGTAATTGATTACAATTACTGGTTTTTTAAAATGCTTTTCTACTAAATATCTTTCATGTTCACTTTGCATATCAATACCCCAAGCTACATCGTATTTAAATTTCTTTTTTTTGTAGTGAGATGATTCCAATAATATTTGAATGGCTTCGGTATAAGTAATTCTTTCAAATTTATTTTCGAGTACAAATTTCAATTTTTCTATTAACCCAAATTCACTTCTTTCTGCTTGTGGCTTTTGCTTTTCTTCTTCGGCTAAACGGGCATCTAAAAATTCTAAATCTTCTTTATTATTCTCCATAACATAGTTTATCAAATACTGAATAAACTCTTCTGCCAAATTCATATTATCTTCTAAATCATTAAAAGCAACTTCTGGTTCAATCATCCAAAACTCAGCAAGGTGGCGTGTTGTATTTGAATTTTCAGCTCTAAATGTTGGACCAAAAGTATACACATCACTAAATGCCATTGCACCCAATTCGCCTTCTAACTGACCGCTTACAGTTAAGTTGGTACTCTTTCCAAAAAAATCTTCTTTGTAATTAATATCTCCATCATCATTTTTTGCTGCAGTACCATCCATTGGCAAAGTTGTTACTCTAAACATTTCACCAGCACCTTCGGCATCACTAGCTGTAATAATTGGTGTATGTAAATAAATAAATCCTTTGCTATTATAAAATTGATGAACTGCAAATGCTAGAGAATGACGAATACGAAATACAGATCCGAATGTATTGGTACGAAAACGCAAATGTGCTATTTCACGTAAAAATTCAAGACTATGTTTTTTTGGTTGAAGAGGATATTTCTCTGCATCTGAATCGCCAAGAACTTCAATATTCAAAGCTTTTAATTCAACAGTTTGTCCTTTACCTAAACTTGCTACTACATTTCCTTCAACTTTTAATGAAGCCCCAGTTGTTATTCTTTTTAGTTGGGCATCATCTAACAATCCTAATTCAACCACCACTTGTAAATTGTTGTTAGTACTTCCATCATTTAATGCAATAAATTGATTGTTACGAAAAGTACGAACCCAACCCATTACAACAATTTGATTGCCTATTGAATCTCCTTTTAAAACTTCTTTAATTTTTACTCTTTTGTTAAACATAACTCCTCTAAATATGGCTGCAAATATACAGCATGCAAGCCAAAGCCTTATGTCTAAAGGGATAAAAACAAAAAAGCCTTCAAAAAAATTGAAGGCTTCATCAATATTTTTAAAAAATTATTCAGCTTCTGCAACAACTTCTTTTACTTCTGGAATCATTCTTTTCATCATTCCCTCAATTCCTGCTTTTAAAGTTACCATACTACTAGGGCAACCACTACAACTGCCTTGTAACATTAAGTTTACTACTCCATCGTTATAACTTCTAAATTGAATGGCTCCTCCATCCATTTCTACTGCTGGTTTCACATAATTTTCTAATAATTCTTTTACACGTTTTACAACATCATCATCATCTGCAGAAACCACATTTGATGATTCTTGTTTAACTTTAGCTACTTCATCTTCATTCACAACAACTCCTCCATTTTCTAAATATTCTTTTAAAAATTGTTTGATGGAAGGAATTACATCTTGCCAATCTTCAGTATCTGCAGTTTTAGTTAGTGTAATAAAATTGCTTGCAATGAAAACACTTTTTATAAAAGGAAAACTAAATAATTCTTTTGCTAAAGGAGATGGAGTTGATGTGCTTTCATCTTGAAAGTCTATGCTTTTTCCAGGATATAAAAGTTTATTGGCCACAAACTTCATAGTTTCTGGATTGGGGGTCATTTCTGTATAAATACTAATAACTGGATTACCTGTTGTGATCATAAATTAAAATTTCGAATACAAAATTAAAAAAAATGAACTTGCTTAGTGTTTCTTTTTTCCATTATCGAAATGTCTACTTTAAAATAGTTTGTTAAATAATTATTCTACTATTCTTAGCTTGGCATAATTCAACATAATTTTTCTTTCTCCATTATGCTCGAAAAGTATTGTTGATATTGGATTGTGTGCAGAACCTTCAACTTTTTTCACCACACCAAAACCAAATTTTTGATGTTCAACTTTTTGTTCAGCTTGTAAATTACTGGTATCGCTAGCTTCAAAATTATCTGATGGAATATGATGTACTGTTGATGATCTGGCATTAACAGGTGAAATGTATGATGGTACAGCAGATGATGGTTTACTTGGTGGTGGACCATACTTTTTTTCTGCTTTAGCAGCATCAGCATTTCCTGCTCCAAAACCTTGTTGTATTCTTTCGAATGCATTGCCCCAGTTGCTATTCTGGTTGCTTTTGAAACTTGCACCTGCATAGGATTTATCGACAAATTGTTCTGGCATTTCATCAATAAATCGGCTGGGTTCATTTTGATTGAGCTGACCAAATCTGTAACGAGCATTTGCATAGGTGAGCCAAAGCCTTTGTTTAGTTCGGGTTACAGCAACATAAAACAATCTTCTTTCTTCTTCTAGTTCTTCACGAGTATTAATTGACATAGCACTTGGAAACAATGTTTCTTCAACACCCACAACAAAAACACAACTAAACTCTAAGCCTTTTGCAGCATGAATGGTCATTAGTTTTACAACATCAGTTTCGCCTTTATCATCGTCTGCATCAGTTAATAAAGTAATTTGTTGCAAATAACTGCCTAAAGATTTATCCCCCAATTCACCATCATCATTACTCGGACTTTCAGTCCATTCTTTAATAGAGTTTAATAACTCTTGAATATTTTCATAACGAGCTAAACCTTCTGTGGTTTTATCATTGAATAATTCTTTAACTAGATTAGTATTTTTACCCACT
>JANPAT010000271.1:0-5032 GCA_031430075.1 Chitinophagaceae bacterium
ATTTTTGCACTGAAAATAACAATCAGTGAAAAATTTTATTCTACTTCTCGTTTCAACTTTTCTTTTTAATCAAATTCAAGCTCAACAAACTGCTACATTAACTGGTAAAATTGTTAATGAAAATAATGAAGCTGTTGTTGGTGCATCTATTAAAATAATTGGTTCTAAAGGAGGTGCAATTACCAATATTGATGGAAATTATAATGTAAACTTGCCATTAGGTAAAAAATTTGTATTAGAAATTTCTGCCATTGGGTTCAATGCAAAAAAAATTACAGATGTTGAAGTTTTTGAAGGAAAGATTAATGAAGTAAATATCTTATTACAAAACAAAGCAAAGGTTTTAGATGATGTTGTGGTTCGTTCTTCATCATCAAAAAAAGAATCTATCAATGCATTAATCAGTTTTCAAAAAAATACCAATACAGTTGCTCAAGTAGTTTCTGCTGAAGCCATCAGAAGATCACCAGATAAAAATACAGGTGAAGTTTTAAAAAGAGTTCCAGGAACTTCTGTTCAAGAAGGGAAATATTTAGTTGTAAGAGGATTGGCTGATAGATACAATATTGCCATGCTAAATGGTGTAATGTTGGGCAGCACAGAACCTGATAGAAAAACATTTTCGTTCGATATTTTTCCATCAGCAATCATTGATAATATCATCATCAATAAAGCTTTTGTACCAGAACTTCCTGGTGAATGGGCTGGTGGTTTAGTACAAGTAAATACAAAAGATATTCCATCAAAAGATTTTTTTAATATTCAATTTTCAACTGGTTTTAATACACAAACTGTTGGTCATGATTTTTATACATATCAAGGTGGAAGTTTAGATTTTTTAGGATTTGATGATGGTACAAGAGCCATTCCTAATGGCGTTCCTTTAAAAAATACTTTCAGCAATTTAGATCAAACTCAAAAAACAGAGTATGGTAAAACATTTAAAAATATTTGGTCAACTGAGCTAACCAATAACCAGTCGATTGATTTAGTAAGTAAAAGTTTTCAAATTTCTGGAGGGTTCACTAAAAATCTTGGAAAAAGCAACAATAAATTAGGAGCAGTATTAGCATTGAACTATAATATCTCTCCTAAAAGATTAGAAAATGATAACAGAATTTATTCTATTACAGGAGCAGATGCTAGTTTGAATTTTGATTATTACAACCAAAAATATTCGAGAGATGTGTTGATGGGCGGTTTAGCAAATTTTACTTTACAGTTAGGTAATAACAGTAAAATTTCATTAAAAAATATTTTTAATGTAAACACCAGTAATTATGTTACAAAACGTACTGGTAAAGACTTTGAGAACGACCCAATAAATGGAGAAAATATTCGAGCAACTGAACTAGCTTTTAAAGCAAATACTTTTTATAATGTACAATTATTAGGTGAGCATAAATTATCTAAACAAAATATTCGTTTAAAATGGTTTGGAAGTTTTAATATTTTAGATCAATATGTTCCTGACCAAAGAAGAATTCAATACAATCAAAATGTTATTGTTCCAAACTCTCCATATTTACTGTTAGTTTCTGCATCAAAAACATCGCAAAAAAGTGGTAGCAGATATTTTGGCATGTTAAGCGATTATATTTATTCTGCTGGTGGTGAAATGAGTAAAAGCTTTAATCAATTCAATTATAGTCAAACAGTAAAAGCTGGTTATTTATTTCAAGTGAAAGATAGATTATTCGATTCTCGTCCATTTGCAATTTATCTTCCAACAGATAATAGTGAACTTAGAAAATTAGATGAATCGGTAGTTTTTAGTACTGAGAATTTCGGCAATGGTTTCGATAACAAATTTGCTTTTAATGAAATTTATGGAGATCAATATCGCTACATGGCAAATACCATTTTGAATGCAGCATACATACAATTCGATAATCAATTTTCTAAACAATTAAAAATTTCTTGGGGTGTTAGAATGGAACATTTTGATCAATTGGTAGGAAGTGTTTATGAAAAAGATCCACGCCATGTGAGAACAGTAGTAAACGATTTTTTACCAGGTATTAATATTACGTATAAACTTGATAATTTATCGAACTTAAGGGTGTCGGGTTCTCAAACGGTTATTCGTCCAGAGTTTAGAGAGTTAAGTCCATTTGCATTTTTTGATTTTGATTTAGGTGCAACTGTAACGGGTAATAAAACATTAGAAAGAACAAAAGTGAGCAATTTCGATTTGAGATACGAACTCTACCCAAGAGCTGGAGAAGTTTTTACAGTTGGTATTTTTTACAAACAATTTAAAAATCCTATTGAATTATTTTTTAATCAAACAGGAGCTGGTAGCTCAAGTACTTTCAATTATATTAATGCAGACAAAGCAGAAGGTTATGGAGCAGAGTTAGAATTTAGAAAGAAATTAGATTTCACTAAAGCATTAGAAAACTTTACTATTCAAAGTAATGTTTCATACATCTACAATCGTGTTACAAGTGCTGGAACACAATTAAACAGGCCCATGCAGGGTCAAAGTCCTTTTTTAATTAATGCTTCTATTCAATACGATTTACAAAAAATTGGTTTAAACACTACTTTACTTTTTAATAGAATTGGCAGAAGAATTCTTTATGTTGGGAACAATGATTTTCCTCCAGTTTGGGAAAATCCAAGATCATTACTCGATTTACAAATTGCTAAAAAAATAATGAAAGATAAAGCTGAAATTAAATTAAATTTTTCTGACATCTTAAATCAAACTGCATTTTACTATCACGATACAAACGATAATGGAAAATATGATGCTACTGATGCAACTGCAATTCGTAGAAAGTTTGGTAGCAATATAAGTTTATCATTCAGTTACAACTTTAAATAAAATATATAAAACATAAACAAACAACAATGAAAAACTTACTCATTTTAATTACAACAATTGGATTAATTTTTACTGGATGTAGAAAAATTGAAATTGATGGTAATACTACTTCTGTAATACCAGTAGGATCAGAAAACACCATTCTTGAAGGAAGAATTATCACAAACAGAACTTTAAAAAGTGGTATAACTTACAAACTTCGAGGTCTTGTTTATGTAACTAATGGTGCTATATTAACTATAGAACCAGGAACCAAAATTGTAGGTGAATTAAATAAAAATGGAGCACTTATTATTTGTAGAGGTGCTAAAATTATTGCTGATGGAACAGCTACTAGTCCTATTATTTTTACTTCTGAAGCAGCTACTCCACAACGTGGTGATTGGGCTGGACTTGTAATTTTAGGGCAAGCCCCAACCAATAACTCATTTAATGGAACTGATGGAGTTGGTGAAATTGAAGGAGGAATTAATAATTCAGATGGATTAGGATTATATGGTTTAGGCATGTCATCAAACCCAGCAGATAATAGTGGTATTTTACGATATGTAAGAATTGAATATGCTGGTTATGCTTTCTTGCCAGATAAAGAAATTAATGGCTTAACATTAGGTGGTGTAGGTAATCAAACTATTATTGACAATGTACAAGTTTCATTTGCAAATGATGATAGTTTTGAGTGGTTTGGTGGTACTGTAAACTGTACTCACCTTATTTCTTATAGAACTTTAGATGATGATTTTGATACCGATAATGGATTTAGTGGAAAAGTACAATTTGGTATCGCATTAAGAGATAGTGCCATTGCTGATATTTCGAAAAGTGAAGCTTTCGAATGTGATAACGATGCAAATGGTTCTGATAGAAAAACTTTTGTTACACCCATTGGCACAAGTGTAATGCCTGTAAAAACAAGTGCTATATTTAGTAATATGACTGCTATTGGACCAAAAGCAACAGTTAATTCAATTGGAAGTAGTTTGTTTTTAGCAGGTGCACAATTGCGTAGAAATTGTGAGCAAAGTATTGTAAACTCAATTTTTATTGGTTGGAATGCAGGTTCTGTAAATGCTTTATTAATTGATGGGTCTAAAGGACTACCAACAGATTTAAACTTAGAACCTAATGGAGGGTTGAGTTTTAGAAATAATATTATTGCTGGTCCTAATACAAATGCTATTTCTTATGCAGCAAGTTCAACAGCTCCAACAGGTGCAACAAAAGCATCAATAACTAATTGGGTTAATACTCCATCTTATTTAAATACTTTATTGAATGATAATGCTGATGTAAATTTAATTGCCCCGTTTAATTATTCAAATCCTGATTTTAATCCTGCATCATCAAGCTCACCTGCAGCTTCGGGTGCATCTTTTAGTATTTCAAAATTAGCAACTGGTTTTACTAATGTTACTTACAGAGGAGCTTGTAATGTTAGTGATTCTTGGTGGAAAGGCTGGACAAAATTCTCACTACAATAGTAGTTTGGTTAATCAACATTCACTTGTCACTTTTAAATAAGTGGCAAGTTTTTTAAACAAATGAAAATGAAAATTAGGCATCTCATATTTACGTCAATTATTTTTTCTATAGTGTTTATTTTGGGTTGTTTAGAGCAAACTCAAAATAAGAAATCTAATGAAACAGAAAATAATTCAACTGCACAACAGGATTCAACAAACAACTCACTTACTAGAGGAGAAGTCATTAGTCAGATTGATTGCTTAGAAAAATTATTTAACAACGATAATTATTATTTTATTCAAAATAAAGACATACATTTTTTATATTTTACCAGAACTAATGAAGAAAGTATTTATACCCATCAGTATAAAATGTTACATGGAGATTCAACTCATTTAAATGTTGATACTATTCAGCAAAATCAAAATCGTATTGTTTGGAATTGGAATGGGCAGATAATGATTTTAGATTCTGTCACTAATCAAACTGCTCGTTGGATTAACGAGAATGAGAAAGCAACTTATGAGTTTAATAAAAATAATGAGGGGATGTTATTGATGACTATTAATGGCAAACAAAAAATTGCATTAATAAAAACACCACAGATTAGTTTGTTTTTATCTCGAAGTTTTTACGATTATAAAAATGGAACTCACTTTGCTTTTGATACTACTAATTTTACAAAAAAATAAAAAAATTTTTGAGTTTTTCAATTTCCATTTTTGGTTCTTTTTT
>JANPAT010000272.1:0-9182 GCA_031430075.1 Chitinophagaceae bacterium
TTTACTACCAAACCAACAGGGCAAGGAACTGGATTGGGTTTGAGTAAAGAAGGGTTGAAAAATTTTATCCAATACTTTCTCAGGGATGCCGTTACCGTTGTCAACAACTTTTATTTCAACCTTATCATTTATTTTTTTTGTACTTACTAAAACAGTTGGTTCATAAGTAACTCCCCCTTCATGGGGTTGTGGAGCTTTTTTCTTTTCATCCACCACATAAAACGCATTGGTAATTAAATTCAAAATCACCCTGCCAATATCCTGCGGAATGATGTTGATGTTACCAATGTTGTCATCAAAATCTGTTTTCATGGTTGCGTTGAAAGATTTGTCCTTTGCCCTTAAACCATGATAAGCTAATCGTAAATATTCATCAGCCAGTGCATTGATATCAGTTGGCTCTTTTGTTGCATTGTTTGTGCTACGGCTGTGCTGCAACATTCCTTTTACAATAGCATCGGCTCTTTTGCCATGATGATTTATCTTTTCTTCGTTGCTGATAACATCATCTGCAATTGCATTTACTTCATCAAAGTTTCCTTTTTTAATTTCATCTTTTAACTCAACTAACAATTCTTTATTTACTTCCGAAAAATTATTCACAAAGTTTAACGGATTTTGAATTTCATGTGCAATGCCTGCAGTGAGTTCACCAAGGCTTGCCATTTTTTCGGATTGGATGAGTTGGGATTGGGTGGATTTTAATTCATGTAAAGTACTTTCAACTTTATCTTTCTGTTCCTGCAAAACAATATTTGCTTTTTGTTTTTGGCGGTTATTTCGATAAAGAATGAAACCGATAATGGAAAGAACTGCAAGACCTGCAAGCATTCCATAGCTCCTGATTTTAGATTGTGTTTCAATTCTGTTTTTTTCCAATTCCTGTAACCGTAGCTGTTCATCAAAACCAATATTCTGTAGTTGTTTAATTTTTGCAAAGCTTGTCAAAGAGTCTTTAGCAAGCGTTACAAGCTGCAGGTACATAAGTGCACTATCTAACTTTTTTTGGCTCCGATAAATAGTTGCCAAAGTGCTATAAGCGTTAATGGTACCAATTACATTACCCATATTTTTGGTCATAGCTAAACCTGATTTGGCATAATAAAGTGCCGAATCATTATTACCAATAGTATTATAATAAATAGCTATTGCAACATAAACTTGTCCTAATTGAGAATAATTATTTTGTTCTACACTTGATTGTAAGGCAACTAAATAATTTTCCAATGCCAATTTCGGCAATCGTTGTTTCAAATAAATATCACCGATACGTAGAAAGGATCCACCCGTATATTTATTATACCCTACTTCTTTACTATAGTTGATAGATCTTTTGTAAGAAGCTAATGCCGAATCCAATTGATTCTGCCTAAAGTATATTTGACCTAAGCCTCTAAAACCTTGTGAAAGAATTGTTTTATCATTTATGCTAAACGCAACTTTTAAACAATTTTGAACAGTTTTAAGCTGCATGTCATAGTTTTCTGTGATGTTATATAGTCCAGCAGCATCGCTCTGAATAGAAGCTAACATACTTAAACGAGCAAATTTGGGCGAATTACGATCCGTAAATTTTAAGATATTCCAAATATTTTTTTCACAATCAGTATTTTCAGCTATTTCTAATGCTGCATTAAAAGATTTTAAAGATTGTACATAATTGCCCTGAGTATTTGTGATAAGCCCCATTAGATCATAAGCATCAGCTTCCCACAGCTTCAAATTCAATTTCTTTGCTAGTAGTAAATCTTTTTCTATAAAAAACAAAGCGCTGTCAGAATTGATATCTAAATAGAAAAGAGCTAACTCCCTGTACGCAGCCATTCGAAGTGTATCATTTAATTCATTCTTCAACTCAATTCTTAAACTATCTGCTTGCTTTTTTGAGGGTTCGAGATAAAGTGGATTCACCTGTGAAAGAGAAAAAAGAGGCAAGAAAAGACAGAATACGATTTTTAAAAATTTCATTTAGTATGGTTTTATATGATAGGTAACTGAATAATAAATATTGAGCCTTCCCCTTCTATCGTTTCAACCTTCAACTCTCCGCCATGTGCTTTTACAATATCATAGCTTAGGCTCAAACCCAAGCCTGTGACTTGCCCTGTGGGTTTGGTGGTAAAGAATGGCTGAAAGATTTTATCTAATACTTTTTGATTGAGAACCAAAGTATCAAGTGTAATTTTTATATTTCGAACATTTTTCTCCCAATTACTAATTTTAGCATTTTTGAAAAATTGGGAAAAATGTTGTAGAGAAATGAATACAAAAATTATAAATAATTTATTCATAAAGTAAATGTATTCAATTAATTTTTCAAGCTAAGATTTCAATACATTTCTTTTGGAGTAGATAAATAGAATTAAACCTGATAGAAACAAAAATGTTGAAATTATTTCGGCTTGAGTTGGATGAAAATTACCAAAATTATACACAGTATTTACTCGAATCTTTTCAACCCAAAATCTTTCAAATCCATTCATCATTAAATAAATGCCAAAAATGGCCCCAGCGGCTTTATAATTTTTTCTTAATTTATATAAAATAAAAAAGAAAATGGTAGAGATAACTGTTTCGTATAATGGTGTAGGAAAAACTGCTAATGGCAAAGCATTACAATATTCACCAGAACAATTTGCTAATGCAATGCCTTCACTAATTACATTATGAGGATATGTATAACCAAATAACCAATTGGGTAGCCAAGATATTGGTTGTACATTGATATGATGAACTTGATCCAAACTTCCAAAAATATTGATATAAAATCCATGATGTTGTTGCAATGCTGCATTAAATTGTTCAGTAGTTGCAGCAATTACATTGCCTGAAGCATTAGTTACAAAAGCAGAATTAATAATGCCCCAATCACCATCGCCAGCAACCTGACAGCCAATTCTACCAATTGCATAAGCAAGCATTAATGCGGGTGCAGTTGCATCGGCCAAATGCAAAAAAGGAATTTTATGTTTTTTTGCATAAATAGCAATTGCAATGGTTGCACAAATTAATCCACCATAAAAAGTTAATCCACTAAAAGAAATTAAAGCACCAATTGGATCTTTTATAAAATCGTTCCAATTTTCTAAATTGTGAAATATTTTTGCACCTAAAAATCCAAAAACAGCTGAGAGTAAAACTATATCCCCTACTCTATCTTGTGGCCAAATACGAACAATTCTTTCTTCAGGTTTATCTAGTTTTTCTTTATTTAGTTCGTAATATTTATAACCAGCTGCAAATGCCCCAAGCAACAATCCTAATAACAAATGACCTTGTCCTGATAATAAAAAAGCTTGAGGATTATCTAAAGCATTTGGAACAACAAGAGCTCCAATAATTTTAAAACCAAAAATAAACCCTAAAATGAAATTGATGATAAGTTCAGCAAAACTTGCAGGCTTACCAGTAATTATTTTTTTATCGGTATGTACAAATAATCCTAGTTGTTGTTTACGTTTCAACTCCAATCCCATAATCCAAGATGCAACAATAAATGCAATGGCAACGAATAATCCAAATGAATTAAACAATCTTAAAAATGCCCACTCAACTCCAAAAACATCTTTAAAAAAATAATATAAATTAGGATACATGTTGATTATTTAAGATTTGAATATTGTTGATTGAAGATTTTATTTTTAACAACAAAACTTACTTTCTACTAACTACTAAAGACTAATTACTATAATCCTTTTTCACTAAGATATCTTTCAGCATCTAAAGCAGCCATACAACCAGTACCTGCAGCAGTTACAGCCTGACGATAAATTTTATCTTGCACATCACCAGCAGCAAAAACGCCATCAACATTTGTTTTTGTAGTTCCAGGTTTTGTTAAGATATAACCAGCTTCATCCATTTGCAAAAAGTCTTTAAAAATTCCACTATTTGGTTCATGACCAATTGCAACAAAAAAACCACTAATTGGAATTTCAGTTTTAACGTTTGTAACGTTATTTTTTATTCTAACACCTGTTGTTTTTGTTTCTCCCAAAATTTCATCTGTTTCTGAATTCCAATATACTTTAATATTTGAAGTTTTTAGCACTCTATCTTGCATTACTTTACTGGCACGCATTTTATCTCTTCTAACAATCATGTGAACAGTTGTACAAAGTTTTGATAAATATAAAGCTTCTTCTGCAGCAGTATCACCTGCACCTACAATGGCAACTTCTTTTCCTTTAAAAAAGAAACCATCACAAACAGCACAAGCACTTACACCAAAACCATTTAATCTTTTTTCACTTTCTATTCCTAACCATTTTGCAGAAGCACCTGTACAAATTATAACAGCATCTGCTTCAATCTCAATTTCTTCATCAATCCAAACTTTATAGGGTTGTTTACTAAAATCTACTTTTGTTGCATGGCCATATCGAATATCAGCACCCATTCTTGCTGCTTGTTTTTCAAAATCAATCATCATTTCAGGACCTTGAACTCCATCAGGATATCCTGGATAATTTTCCACTTCTGTTGTTATGGTTAACTGACCACCTGGTTGAATACCTTGATATAAGATAGGTTTAATGCCAGCACGAGAAGCATAAATGGCAGCAGTATAGCCTGCAGGTCCACTGCCTAAAATTAATAAATGTGTTTTTTCCATTATTTTTTTGATTGTTCTTAGAAAAGAAAAATATTAAACTGTCATGATTTCTTTTTCTTTTGCAACTAAATGCTTTTCAATGATTGCAATAAACTTATCGGTATATTCTTGAATTGAAGTTTCAGTATCTTTAGTGGCATCTTCACTCAATCCATCTTTTTGTAGTTTTTTCACTTTCTCTATGGCATCTCTACGAATATTTCGAATGGCTACTTTACTTTGTTCACTTTCTGCAGAACTTTTTTTAACTAATTCTATTCTCCTTTCTTCTGTTAATGGTGGAAGAAATAAACGAATTTGCACACCATCATTTTGAGGTGTTATGCCAATATTCGCCATAAGTATGGCCCTTTCAATCGGTGCTAACATATTTTTCTCCCATGGCTGAATACTAATAGTTCTTGCATCTAACGCAGAAACATTTGCAACTTGATTTATTAAAGTTGGTGAACCATAATAATCAACAGTTAATCCATCTAACATATTTGGACTAGCTTTTCCTGCACGAATTTTAGTTAATTCTGTTTCAAGATGAGCAATTGCCTTTGTCATGTTTTCATGAGCCTCTTGGAGTATTAATTCTATTTCGTTGTTCATAAATTTCTTTTTCAAAGCAAATCTAATACAATGCAAGTAACCACAAAAAAAAGCCTCTACGCAAGAGGCTAAAATTTTTAATTTGTATTTTCTTGATTTCGATCATCACCCCTAATTATACTAATTACAGTTTTTACTTTATTCCCAAATCCATCAACATCATCTTTAATGGCTTTTAATTTGTTTTTTTCTTTTCTGTCAGTTACTTGTAAAAAGAATACCCCTCCAAAAAATAAAAATATCTGAAATATTATAACTGCAGTAGTTCCCAAAGGCAATAAAAGAAGGGTAATTCCGATAAACGTTATTGCTATTAAACTAATTAATAAAGTAACTGTTCGATGGCCAAGACCTCTATCTAATAAAATGTGATGCAAATGATTTCTATCAGGATAAAAAGGTGACCTACCATGAACTACTCGTATAAAAAAAACTCTCAATGTATCTAATAAAGGCATAATTAATATGCCAAATGCAATTGCAGGTGAAGATGGAATTACAAAAATTTTAAAATTGCCAGCAGCATCTATAAAGTGTATTGCTAAAATAGCATTTACCACTCCACAAAGTAAGGAACCTGTATCTCCCATAAATATTTTGGCTGGAGAAAAGTTAAAAATTAAAAAAGCAATTGTAGATGCTACAAAAGTAACGCCCAGTAAACTGTAAAAGATTTCATTATTTAAAATAAAGAAAATTGTAAATGATGAAGCTGTAATTATACTAACTGTAGCTGCCAAACCATCAATGCCATCAATTAAATTAAAAGCATTAATTATTACTATCATTGAAAAAATAGTTAGCAGTTTACTAGATGCTCCTCCAATTTCTCTCAGAAATAAAAAACCTTGCATATCGGTAATCAATAAATTTCCTTTTACTGTAAGCAAAAGCGTTACTATAATTTGACCAAACAATTTTTTTTGAGCTGAAAGTCCAATTAAATCATCAATCACACCAAAAAAGAAAATGGTTAAAAAGGCTAGTATAAAATAGTAAAGCTCAATTTGAGCATTAAGAATTGGGAAAAAATAAAGAAGGGTAATAATAAGTCCAGCAAATATTCCAACACCTCCTAATGATGGAATTGGTTTTTTATGAATTTTTCTATGCTCAGGAAAATCAAATAATTTCTTTTGATTAGCAATTTTTATGATTGTAGGAACAGCATAAAAAGTGATACAAAAAGCCATCAGCCCCCCCAAAATAAGAATTTCCAACATAAGATACTATTTAAAACTGATTAACAATAATCAAGAGGCTTTAACAAAACTAATCAATTTTAATGTTTTTTTGAATTAAAATTATATTAGAGGGAAATTTTCTAAAAACAATTTTTGAATAAAATATTATAGCCTTTACTTTGCCACTTTAAAATTGATATGAAAACAGTAATTGAATTAGAAAAAATAGCTTGCCAGGTTAGAAGAGATATAGTAAGAATGGTACATGGATGTCAAAGTGGGCATCCAGGAGGTTCATTAGGTTGTACAGATTATTTAGTGGCATTGTATTTTTCGATAATGCATCATGATACCAATTTTAAAATGGATGGAGAAAATGAAGATATTTTCTTTTTATCGAATGGTCATATTTCTCCTTTATTTTATTCAGTATTGGCTAGATCTGGATATTTTTCTGTTGATGAATTAAAAACATTTAGAAGAATTAATACTCGTTTACAAGGTCATCCTACAACTCATGAAGGTTTACCTGGGATAAGAATGTCAAGTGGTTCATTAGGGCAAGGTATGAGTGTAGCTATAGGTGCAGCAATTGCTAAAAAAGCGAATCAAGATAGCAAATTAGTTTTCTCTTTACATGGTGATGGAGAATTGCAAGAGGGTCAAAACTGGGAGGCAATAATGTTTGCTGCTCACAACAAAATTGATAATTTAATTGCTGCCATTGATTATAATGGCCAACAAATAGATGGCTCAACAGAAAAAGTTCTTAGTCTTGGTGATTTAAAATCGAAATTTTTAGCTTTTGGTTGGACTGTGATTGATGTTGAGGAAGGAAATGATATGCAATCAATATTAAATGGACTTGAAGAAGCAAAATTACAGGTTGGAAATCAAAAACCGATTTGTATTTTATTAAAAACTAAAATGGGCAAAGCTGTTGACTTTATGGAAGGTGGGCATGAGTGGCATGGTATTGCACCAAACGATGAGCAATTAGCTAAGGCCTTAGCACAAATTCCTGAAACTTTAGGTGATTATTAGCTTAAAATTAATCCCAAATTTCTTCTTTACCTTCCAACCAAAGTTTTACAGCATTTGTTGTAACACTTTTTGGTCGTTCTAATGGAAAATGTAAAGCTCTATCCCAACAAAGACTTGATAAAACTCCTAAAGCTCTACTAACAGCAAATAATACAGTGTAAAACTCGTACTCAACCAATCCAAAATGTACTAACAATGCCCCACTATGAGCATCAACATTAGGCCAAGGGTTTTTTACTTTGCCTAAAGATTCTAAAATGGGTGGCACTACTTCATAAATATTCCAAACAGTTTGACAAAGTTTATCATCAGGCATATGTTTTTTACCAAAAACCATTTGTGCTGTAAAACGTGGATCTGTTTGTCGTAAAACTGCATGACCATAACCTGGAACCACTTGACCTTTGCCTAAAGTTTCTTTTACATATTCTGCAATTTGTTCTTTTGTTGGGGAATCAGTGTTCAATTTTTCTTGCATTTCAAAAATCCACTTAATTACTTCTTGATTTGCTAATCCATGTAAAGGGCCAGCCAAGCCATTCATACCTGCTGCATAACTTAAATAAGGATCACTTAAAGCACTTCCCACCAAGTGTGTTGTATGTGCAGAAACATTACCTCCTTCATGGTCTGCATGTATAGTCATGTATAAACGCATTAGTTCCTTAAAACTTTCATTGTTATAACCCATCATATGAGCCAAATTTCCAGCCCAATCTAATAATCCATTAGGTTGTATATGTTCGTTGTTTTTATATTTTCTTCTGTATATATAAGCAGCAATACGTGGCAATCGTGCAATTAAATCCATCACATCATCGTAAATAGGATTCCAATAATCTTGTTTATTTAATCCTTTTGCATATTCTTTGGCAAAATTACTTTCTGTTTGTAATGCCATTACACCTGTTACAAACATAGTCATTGGATGTGCAGATAATGGTAAAGCATCGATAGTATTAAATACATGTGTTGGCACATGGCTCCTTCTTTGCCATACACTTGATAAATGATCGGTATCATGTTCATTTGGCAAATCCCCCAATAACATCAAATGAAAAAGCCCTTCTGGTAATGGTTCACTTCCTCCTTGGGCTTTAGGAAGTTTTTCTTGTAATTCAGGTATAGAGTACCCTCTAAAACGAATGCCATCTTGTGCATCTAATAAACTTGTTTCACTAACTAAGCCAGTTATTCCTCGCATGCCTTGATAAATCTGACTTAAGGTTACTTCACCAATTTTTTTATTACCGTGTTCTTTTAAAATTGATTTAATTTCTGCACTAGCAATGTCTGCTTTTATTTTAAATGTATCTTTTATAACTCCCATAAAATATATTAATTAACTTATTGTAAAATATCCGCAATATTACTAAAAAAAGATTAATGAATATAATGATGATGGTCAGTATTTGAGAAAAATAATTGAGAAAAATAAATTATTTCAACTTTCGAAAAACTAAATAATCACCTGCCATTAATTCAAAATTCTCCACTTCATTAAATTGATAAATCATTTCTGAAAAAAGGTTTAAAAATGTACCTGAAATTAAAGTATGATTTATTTGAAAATTAACTTTATTGAGCTTGGATAAATTCAGAATAATTAGCAATAATTCTGTGTTTGACTTTTTTAAAAAAGCCAATATAGATTGATTTTGATTTGAAGGTAAAAATTCAAAATTTGCTTCTTCATTCAAAATAATTTTATGTATTCCACAAAGCTTAGAATAAAAAAAATC
>JANPAT010000273.1:0-2114 GCA_031430075.1 Chitinophagaceae bacterium
CGTTGCTCAAGATTGAGTCGGTTAGCATCAATGAATACCATATCGAAGGCGTTGGAAATTCGGCGAATCAATTTGGCCATTCGGTGTAAATTGGCATGCACTTGTTGTTGTGAGATGACGCTTGTCAGTGGAAAAAGCGTGATTCGATCCGCGATGGAGTGTATTGCGATTTCATGCAACGGAACATTTTCAAACAAGCAGTCTTGCCAACCCTGTTGCATGTCGAGCCTAAGTTGATCGATGAGGCTTGGACAGTATGTATCGCCGTCGACCAAAGCGACTCTCAAACCGGCGCTGGCCGCACATCTCGCCATGTGCATGGACACCGTGCTGCGTCCCACACCGCGTTCGCCGCTCGTGATGGCCATGACCTTGAGCCCGTCTCGATTCGCAAGACTAAGGTGCTTGCCGACTTGGCGGAATGCATCCGAATGCGAAGCTTCAATTTGCTTGACGACTTCTGGCCAATAGAAAAGATCTACTTCCCAGCTCGGATTGAACGCGACCGGCAACGGAAGCACCGCGTTCAGATTGGCTGAAGCGTTCTTTTTTGTGGCGGAAGTGGAGGTCGCATTCTCGATATCGCTCACTCGCTGTGCGGAGTCAAATCGCCGTGTAATAGTCGCTTCGTTTGCTGTTGGTGTAGCAATGGATGCAGGAGTCGACGGACTAGTCGATGGAATTCGCTTGGAATGCAGCAAAACGGATGGTGCTCCTGTACCAAATGCGATTGGTTCAGTAATTTGAGCAAGCGTTCGATCGTTTGTTCTCGCATTTGGAAGTTGTTGACCGCCTAATCCGTCCACATAGACGACTTGATCGTAAGACATTCCAGTTGAAGCAGCGTTGGGTAAAGACTGGTGAACGACTGGGGCTTTTTGAGGGCCAGCGACTTTCTGTGGGACAGTTTCTACTGTCGGCCGGCGGTATTGGGCTGCTTCTCTTGTTATGGCGGTTACTCCGTTGCGAACGACAGCCGGAATGGAATTCGATTCCATAGCCTTCATTCCTCGCTCAGCGCCGAGCGGCGACCATATCCCCTGTTTCGGACTGACACGAGCCTGAGTTGGCTGATTGTGAGACGGAGGTACGAAAGGCAAGGGAGACGTTGGCTGGGGCGGCTCTACAGCGATGGGAGCAACATGCGCAGGATCGAATCGCAGTTTCATTCCTGAAGGCAAAGTCTGCGAAGGTTGAATCGGGGGAACCGAAGGCAAGCGCGGTGCGGTTAAGGTCGGTCTCGAGGTCGAAGGTACGGCCACGGGCGCGGAGTGCGCGGCCTCCGTTGCGGAAGTCGAGGGTGCTGTTTGTGAAGCCCGATTCTTTAGATACGCTCTTAAAAATGCCTGATTCACTTCGCTCATGATCCATCACTTCCATTCAATCAAACTGTGTGCGTGCTTCTTTAGTTTCCGGGAGGGTATCCGACCGAAGTGCCGTTTTGGAGCGGCGCAATCGGTGTGTAAGGAATCGGCGGCGTCGAAGGTTGCGGCGTGTATTGGTATCTGTTCGAAGGTTGCCGAATTGGCAGAGTGTCTTGCATTGGACCGACGACGCCTCGCGGACTTTCAAGTGGATATTGTTCGTTCGCTGGAATCGTGAGAGGTGGATACTCTTTAGGCAGAGCAGGATAAGGTAAACCTGACATGACGGGCGTAGACGACGATTGCCCAACGACTGCGGGCACGACATTCGAAACGGTGTTCACTTGAACGCCTTGGGCTGCGGTTCCCCTTGGGAATGGCACATTCAAAGTCGTGGATTGGGGCGAGAACTGTTTGCCAAGCTCATGCAGATGGATCAAATCGCGTGTGGTCGGTGACGGGGCATTGGTATCAACGATGTCAGGCAAAACCGCTTTAGGGAAACTGATCCCGGATTGCGATGGAGCTTTTGAAAGGTCGACCCTGCCTATCGTTGGATTGGTTTCAGATTGATTCTCTGGCTTTGAACTCGGCAATAGAGGCGGAACCAAGGCAGGCTTTGCTTGGACGAGCAATTTCCTGCAAGGTGCATCCAGATCTCGCACAATCAAACGCACGCGACGTTGCCAAGGCGGTGGCCCTTCGCAGACCAACTGAAGTTGAAATCTTAGCCCGAGCCTTGGCCGAGAC
>JANPAT010000274.1:0-5305 GCA_031430075.1 Chitinophagaceae bacterium
TTTTCAACTAAACTTATTGGAATTTCCACTGTATCATTTGCATCTTCTGCATATTGATAAATGCGTTCGTTTTTATTATTAAAAACATTAATATTTTCGGAAAATAAAAGGTTTTTACTAGCACTATCTACTTTTGAAAGAATATTATAACTTACTTTTTTATTTGTAAACAGTAAAGATGAAATGGTAAGTGCTTTATTTTGTAGCATCTTAGCAAAGTCTTTCTGATGTTGACTTTCTGAATTTAAATAGGTAAATAAACAGGATGCCAATAACAGTAAAACAGCCAAAATAATAAATGCTAATGTAATTTTAAACTTAACTCTCATTAAGATGCATTTTCTTTTAATACATATCCAAATCCAACTTGAGTATGTATAAGTTTTTGAGAAAACCCTTTATCAATCTTGTTTCTCAAATAATTAACATAAACATCAATGGTATTAGTTTGTGTATCGAAATTTATTCTCCAAACATTTTCTCCAATTTCAGCTCTACTCAAAACTTTTTTTCTGTTTTTTATAAAGTATTCTAACAATTGAAATTCTTTAGCTGTTAATCTTATTTTTTTATTAGATCGAGTAACTATTTTAGTATCTAAATTCATTTCTACATCTGCAAATTTTAGAATATTTCCTATAGGCACATCATTCTCAGTAGATCTTCTAATTAATGCTTTAATTCTCACAATTAATTCATCAAACGAAAAAGGCTTAACTAAATAATCATCCGCTCCTGCATCAAACCCATCTACTTTATCTGTAATAGAACCAAATGTGGTTAACATAAGTATGGGTATTTTAATATCTTTTTGTCTTACTTTTTTACAGAGTTCAATTCCATTCATACCTGGTAAATTCACATCTAATAAAATTAAATTATAGCTATGATTGTTTATCATTTCTTCTCCTATTAATCCATCATAAGCAATCATCACCTCATAACCACACTCTTCTAATCCCTGTTTTAATGATTCGGCAATTTTTTTTTCGTCCTCAACAATTAAAATATCCATAAATAAAATAATAAAAAGTTTTCGTATTCGCTCAAACAAATATAATCTAGTAAATTTTTAATATTCAAATGCCAATTTTACCAATGTATTTACTTAGCATTTTTTACATACTTCTCTAGCCAATTATTCTCTTCCCATAGTAAATGCAATAAATTTTCTTTACCTGTATAACCATGACTTTCATAAGGCAATAAAACAAACCTTACTGTTCCACCATGCCCTTTAATAGCATTATATAATCTTTCGCTTTGAATGGGAAAAGTTCCAGTGTTATTATCCATTTCGCCGTGAATCATTAATAAAGGTGTTTTAATTTTATCGGCAAAGCTAAAAGGGCTCATATTAAAATAAAGGTCTGGTGCTTGCCAATAAGTTCTATCCTCATTCTGAAATCCAAATGGTGTTAATGTTCTATTGTATGCTCCACTACGTGCAATACCTGCTTTAAACAAATTGGTATGTGCTAATAAATTGGCTGTCATAAATGCACCATAACTATGCCCACCAACTGCAACTTTATTTCTATCTCCAACACCAATTTTAGATAAATAGTTTATTGCTGCTTCTGCATTCATTTGTAATTGTTCTATGAAGTTATCATTTGGTTTTTTACCTTCAACACCAACAATAGGCATTTCTGCATTATCTAAAATTGCATAACCTTGTGTTACCCAAAATATGGGTGAACCATAATTTATTCTGGTAAAAGTGTAATTAGATCCTCGAATTTGAGCTGCATCTTTTGCATTTTCAAATTCTCGAGGATAAGCCCAAATAATTATAGGCAAAGGACCATCTTTAGCAACAGCATAACCTTTAGGCAAGTATAAATTTCCAGTTAAATCAACCCCATCTGCTCTCTTATATAAAACTTTTTCTTTTTTAACCCCGATCATTTGAGGATATGGATTTTCGAAATTGGTGAGCTGCTGAGTTGAGTTATTACTTAAATTTTTTAAATAATAATTAGGCACTTCGGTTTGAGTTTCTTTTCTGGTAAGTACAATCATTTTATCAGCATCAACAACATCAGTAATCATTTCAAAGCTTTGTTCAGAACATCTCCAAATTTGCTTTGTTTGGTTAGTTAATAAATTATAAGATGATAGAAAAGGTAAATCTCCTTTTGGAGAACTACCTGTTGTATTGTTCAACAAAATTTTATTACTAATAATTTGAATAACGTTTCTATCAAATTTATTTTTTGCAAGAACAGCATTGCCAGGGTTATTATAAGCATCATTATTACTTCTTTCAAACAATGTTTCCATTATACCTGTAGTTGGATTTAGTTTGCTTATTTTACTCATTTGTTTGCTTTGTAAACTTTCTCTTACCAATGCAAACTCAGCATTTCCCCAAGTAATTCCAGCATATCTGAATTTTGTTTTACATAATTCTTTAGGTACTGAAGTAAAAGGTGCAGTTAACATATAAACTACATCATGATACTCCATTTTATTTTTATATTTTCCACTATCTAAAGGCATACTCCAAATTACAGTAGCTGCTTCATCATCTCTCCAATCAAAACGATTAGGAACATTCATAATATTATCAAAACCTGATGGAGATAATTCACTTGATGGCAATTCAGCTAAAACTTTTACTAATTTTCCAGAATTATCATGAATCGACACTGAGGAGTTAAAACCAAAAGCAGGTACCAAATAACTAAATGGTTTTTCAATGCTACGCAACATGAAATATTTATTATCGGCAGACAAACTAAAAGTATTGATGATGGAAGGTTTGCCAATTTTTGTTTCAACAGCATTTATATTTTTTACTAATTGTGCAGTGGCTAAAAATTCAAATAAATCTTCATCGAAAGGTGTTTTAATTAAATCTTGATAGGTTCTACTTGGGGCAGACTTGCCTAAATTTTCTTGTACTGTTGGTCCTTTTGGCATTAAAGATTTTTTCGGAACCATACTTGCAGCTCTTACAATTGTTTTATAAAATACTGTTTGATTATCTGCCCAAGTAAAGGCTAGCCCAATAACTGTATTCAAACTAGTTTTATTCAATTTTGATGCTTTTTGTGTAAGCACATCTACAACATATAAGTCAACAACTGTTGTTGTGTTGTTTGTAAATGCAATCTTTTTTTCATTAGGGCTCCAACTAACATTAGAAGCTAATAAATTTTTAGGTAAGCCTGTAACTGGATAGCTTACTCCCGATTTAATATTTTTTAAAGTTAGATTATTGATGAAATTCTGACGACTTGGCGAAAAATTATTGGGATTTATTCTAAGGCCTGCAATTCTTAACTCTGGCTGAGCCATTTCTTCAACAGATGGATAACTATTTCTTTCCATAAATAACATCCACTCTCCTTTAGAATCAATACTTACAGATGGTGTAGGTTTTGCTAATAATAAATCAGCTAACTCTTTTGGTGGTGTTTGATAGGTAACTGCATCTTGAGCTATTAAACAATTTTCAAAGTTTAGAGCCATTAACACACTGAGTATTAAAACAATCTTTCTCATAAATTAAGTTTAAGTGGCAATTTAAGTGATTACCACAGTTTTACATATAATTTTTGATAGAATAAGTTTAAAAAAAATCAACATCCCTAATTCAAGGGATTTTTTAAGGATGTTATTTAGATGAATTTTGGATTTGAAACAATTAAAAAATCAACCTGTTAAATTGATTATTTAATCTCCTTAACAACCTTAAGACAAAAATTATGAAAAATTCCGCATCCCCGATAAGGGGTATTTTAATTACAACAATATTTTTGTTGTTTGCGATTTCTTCAAATCTATTTGCACAGAGCTCAAGTTTTACTATTAGTACTGCAACTCAGCAATGTTTAACTGGCAACAGTTTTTCCTTTGTTAATTCATCTACTGGTGCTGGCAATACATACCTGTGGAATTTTGGTGATGGAACAAATTCAACAGCTACAAATCCATCAAAAGTATATAGTGCTGCAGGTAGTTTTAGTGTGGAGTTAATAACAACAAATGGAAGTATTAGCTACTTTTATAGCCAGCAAGTTATTGTAAATCCAATGCCAGTTGCAGATTTTGCAACCTATGTAAATACGGGTAATGGTAGTAGTTATACTTTCCAAAGCACATCTACTATACAAAGTGGAAATATGAACTACTCTTGGACTTTAGGTGCTAATTCATCACCAAGTACTTCAACAGTAAATAGTCCACAAACTACCTATTCAGTTGGTGGAACAAAAAATGTTCAATTAACTGTTACTAGTGATGCTGGTTGCTCTAATACAATTATTAAAACAATTAATGTTGTAATAGCTGGTGGTGGAGGTGCTGCTCCAACTGCTACAATTAGTTTAACTAGTGGCTTGCCTTCACAATGTTTAGCCGGCAATAGTTTCGATTTTAATGCTACAGCTGTTACTAACAGCCCTACTTTCTATCAATGGGATTTCCCTAATGCAACACCAAATATTAGCAACTTAGCTAATCCTCCTGCTGTAACTTTTAGTACAGCTGGAACTTATGATGTAAAATTATTTGTTCAAAATGCCTTTGGTACAAATACATATATCTTTTCTGTTGTTGTAAATGCCATACCTGCTACTCCAACTATAACATCACCAACTACAGTAAGCTGTGGTGGTGCTAATGTTACTTTAACTTCATCGTCAGCTACAGGTAACCAATGGTATCTGAATGCTGGATTAATTGTTGGTGCTATAAACCCAACTTATGTTACAAATGTTGCAGGTTCTTATACAGTTCAAGTTACTGCAAGTGGTTGTACTAGTGCAGCAAGTAATGCTATTGTATTAACAACAGGAACAAATCCAACTACTCCTACAATAACTGCTGGTTCAACAATATGTGCTGGTGCAAATACAGTTTTATCTTTAACATCTAGTGGAACTGGATTAACTTATCAATGGAATATTGGTGGATTACCTATTTCTGGTGAAACTAATGCAACTTATACAGCATCAACTGCTGGTAGTTATACTATTACAGTAACTAATGCTAGTGGTTGTTCTGCTACAAGTGGTGCTACAGTAATTTCTGTAACTCCTTTACCTGCTACACCTACAATATCAGGTTCATTATCTTTTTGTTCTGGTAGTATTACTATACTAACATCATCTGCTGCTTCGGGTTACCAATGGTATAAATATGGAAATTTAATACCTTTAGCTACAAATCAAAATTATACAGCTACAACTGCAGGTACTTATACAGTTCAGGTTACAAGTGGTGGTTGTACCAGTTTATCTAGTTTAGGATCTGTTGTAACTGTTAATCCTACTCCTGTTGCAAGTTTCAGTTC
>JANPAT010000275.1:0-4725 GCA_031430075.1 Chitinophagaceae bacterium
TTTGATGATGGTTTACTAATTATTACTTAAAAAGTATTGTTTGAAGTCATTTTCAAAATCAAGCTATAAATTTACAGCGTAAATAATATTATGAAGATATTGAGATTACTGATTGGTTTAACATTTATCATCATATGCAATAAAGGGTTTTCCCAGTTTAGAAAATATTCGAACGAGTTTTTAAACATTGGTGCAGGTGCTAGAGCCTTAGGTATGGGGGCATCTCAGATTGTAAGTGTACACGATGGTACTGCTGGCTATTGGAATCCTGCAGGATTGGTTTTTGTAAAAGATAATCCAAACCTTGCCCTAATGCATGCTGAATATTTTGGTGGCATTGGAAAATATGATTTTGGAGGATTGGCTTTACCAACAAAAAACGACAATAAAGTTTTAGGTATTAGTTTTTTGCGTTTTGCAGTTGATGATATTCCTAACACGTTGTTTTTAGTTAATCCAGATGGTTCTATTGATTATAATAATATATCAACTTTTTCATCAGCCGATTATGCTGTTTTGCTTTCTTATGCTCAACTGCTTAAACAAACAAATAAAGAATTATTAAGTATTGGTGGTAATATCAAAATCATTCGCAGACAAGTAGGAAGTTTTGCCAATGCTTGGGGTTTTGGGCTAGATTTTGGGGTAATGTATCATAAAGAAAAATGGAAATTTGCTGCTGTACTTAGAGATGCAACCACCACATTTAATGCATGGAGTTTTACATTTACAGAAAGAGAAAAAGAAGTTTTATACTTAACTAAAAATGATATTCCTGTTAAGAGTACAGAGCTAACTGCACCCAGATTAATTTTAGGTGTTGGCAAGGATTTTAAACTAAATGAGAAATTAAACTTATATGCAGAAGCCAACCTGCATTTAACTTTTGATGGAAAAAGAAATGCTTTGGTTAGTTCTAATGTACTAAACATTGATCCCAATATTGGAATTGAAGCAGCATACAATAAAGTTGTTTTTATAAGAGCTGGGGTATCTAATTTTCAACAAGCATTAAGCGATGGCGACACTACCAATCAAAAAAAAGTTTGGATTTTTCAACCAAGTTTAGGGGCAGGGGTTAAATTCAGTAATGTTGGCATAGATTATGCTTTCACCAATTTAGCCAATCAATCAAATCCTTTATACACTCATGTAATTTCATTGAAAGTAGATTTGGTGAATAATAAAAAAAGATAATTATAAATTTAATTTGATATGAAGTATTTAATAGTGATTTTACTTGCTTTTTTTTCTTTTTGTAATGCCGATGCACAGTTAAAAGATCCTGTGAATTGGAGTCATAAGGTAATTAAGAAATCAAACATTCTTTATGAAGTGGTAATAACAGCAACATTGCCTAAACCCTGGCATATTTATTCTCAAAATACTGGTGATGGCGGACCAATTCCAACTAAAATTACATTCAATAAAAATCCCTTGATAATTTTGGTGGGTAAAGTGGTTGAAAAAGGTAAACTAGAAAAAAACTATGACGAAAATTTTAAAACCGATGTTTTAAATTATTCAGAAAAGGTTTCATTTATTCAGCAAATAAAAGTAAAACCTAATGCTATAACCAAACTAATAGCAAAAGTTGAATATATGGTTTGTGACGATGAAAAGTGCTTACCGCCTACAACAAAACAGTTTTCCATAAATATTAATTAATGAAAAAGGTTCTTTTTTCTTTCATTGCTGTTTTTGCATTTTTAATTGTAAATGGACAGTCTAGTGGCTTAGTTTGGAAAATAAAATCAACTAAAGTAGCCGATAGTACTTATGAAATTATTGCAACAACTAAAGTTGAAGAAGGCTGGCATTTGTATGGAAACAATCCATCAATTGAAGGTTTAGAAAATGTAAAACTAATTTACAAGTTAGAAAATATTATACCTGTTTCAGCAATTAGTTTTAATAAAAAAGCAAGTATTATTAATGATGAATTATTCGATAATAAAGCAATAAGTGTTTACACTAATGATGTTGAAATAAAACAAACTATCAAGTTCACTGGCTTTATTCCTTCAACTATAAAGGTTAGTGTTTATGCATACATTGGTAAGGATTTTGAATTTATTCCTCCATCAGAAAATGAAATAGAAGTTGTTATTAAAGGTGGTGTAAAAGCATCAAAAAATAATCTTATTCTTCCCTCAATAAACATTAAAGAGCCATTAGCCAATTGTGGTGATAAAATAGAAAAAGAAAGTTTAATAACGGTTTTTTTATTAGGACTTTTTGGTGGTTTAATAGCATTATTTACACCTTGCATGTTTCCTATGATTCCTGTTACAGTTTCTTTTTTCACCAAACGTTCTCCAACAAGAAAAGCTGGAATTAAAAATGGTTTACTGTATGGTTTTTTCATTTTCTTAATTTATGTAATAGCTAGTGCACCATTTCATTTATTAAATTTAAATAGTGAAATTTTTAATAGCATTTCTACTAGTCCAACTCTCAACATCATTTTCTTTTTAGTATTTATAGTTTTTGCTATTTCGTTTTTTGGATATTTTGAAATTACACTACCACACAGCATTGCAGGTAAAACAGATTCAAAAAGTGATATAACAAGTAGCGTAGGAATTTTCTTTATGGCATTAACACTAGTCATCGTTTCTTTTTCTTGCACTGGTGTTATTTTAGGTACTTTATTAGTTGGCACTTCCGATGGTGGGGCTTTAGCCTTAACTATTGGCATGGCAGGTTTTGGTGTAGCTTTAGGTTTGCCATTTGCATTATTTGCCATCTTCCCAAATTGGTTAGAAAGTTTACCTAAAAGTGGTGGCTGGTTAGATACGGTTAAAAAAGTATTAGCTTTTGTTGAAGTGGCTTTAGCATTAAAATTTTTATCGAATGCAGATTTAGTAATGCATTGGGGCTTATTAAAACGCGAAGTGTTTATTGCTCTATGGATAATTATAAGTGTTGGATTAGCATTATACGCTCTTGGAATTTTGCGTTTGCCTCATGATCTTAAAAGACAAAAAATTAGTTGGGGAAGAAAATTTATTGCAGTTGGAGCTATCATTTTTGCTTTGTATTTAGTACCTGGTTTAACTAAAACAAAGTATGCTAACTTAAAATTATTGAGTGGTATTTTACCACCATTAAGTTATAGTGCTTTTTCTGATGAAACAAGATTTAAAGGCTTAGAGCCCAACTTTATTAATGATTATGAAAAAGCATTTGCATTTGCCAAACAACAAAATAAACCACTATTAATAGATTTTACAGGCTGGGCATGTGCTAATTGTAGAAGGATGGAAGAAGAAATTTGGACAAGAGATGCCGTTTATAAAATGATTCATGAAAATTTTGTTTTAGTTTCTCTCTATGTTGATGATAAAGAAAAGTTAGCAGTTGCAAATAGAATTATGAATTATAAAACTAAAGATGGTAATGTAAAAGATATTATAACCATAGGAGATAAATACGCCACTTTTGAATCAGAAAATTTTTATCAGGTTTCTCAACCATTATATGTAATGTTAGATAATGAAGGAAAACTTCTCACATTTCCTATAGGTGCAACATTTAATGAAAAGAAATATTTAGATTGGTTACAATGCGGTTTAAAAGCATTTAAATAATTTCATCAATTAAGGTTTTAACTTTTAGAGCAATTTCATCTCTTACTAAATTAAATTTTTCTTTATCTAAATTTCTTGGATCTGTTACTTGCCAATCAATAAATTGTTTAGCTGGCATCCAAGGACAAGCATCTCCACAACCCATAGTTATTACAACATCAAATGGAGCTAATGCTTCAACTTCTTTTAAACTTTTACTTTTATGGTGAGATAAATTGTAACCAACTTCAGCCATAGCTTGTATTGCTTTAGGATTAACAATTCCACTTGGTTTACTTCCGGCACTATACACTTCTATTTTTTCTTTTCCATAAATTTTTGCAAATGCTTGTGCCATTTGACTTCGATTGCTATTTTCAATACACACAAACAATAGTTTTTTTTTCATAAGTACTCTTTAAATTTTATTGTAATATTTTTTTCTAAACCAAAAAGCAACATTAACTAATGCAATTAAAGCAGGTACTTCAACTAATGGTCCAATTACTCCTGCAAAAGCCTGACCACTATTAATACCAAATATGGCTATTGAAACAGCAATGGCAAGTTCAAAATTATTTCCAGCAGCTGTAAATGCAATTGAAGCGTTGGTAGAATAATTTGCTCCTAATTTTTTACCAATATATAAACTTATTAAAAACATAATTACAAAGTAAAAAACAAGTGGTATGGCAATTCTAATTACATCGAATGGTATTTGAATTATTAATTTTCCTTTTAAACTAAACATGAGCACAATGGTAAATAAAAGTGCAATGAGTGTTATGGGCGAAACAATTTTAATAAATTTATTTTCATACCATTCTTCCGATTTGAATTTTAACAAAAAGCATCTGGTTAAAAAGCCGGCTAAAAAAGGAATTCCTAAATAAATAGCTACACTTTTTGCAATTTCACCCATTGATATGTTTACTAAAGTTCCTTTAAGACCAATAATTGGAGGTAATACAGTAATAAAAAGATATGCATAAACACTATAAAGTAATACTTGAAAAATACTGTTTAGTGCTACTAATCCTGCAGCATATTCTCTGCTTCCTTCTGCAAGTTCATTCCAAACAATTACCATGGCAATACATCGAGCCAATCCAATAAGTATTAAACCCACCATGTAATCGGGATAATTTCTTAA
>JANPAT010000276.1:0-5412 GCA_031430075.1 Chitinophagaceae bacterium
ATTCAATTTTTCCATAAATAATAAAAAATAAAAGTATGCATATTTTTCGATTTTAATTCAGCTTTTCCTTCCTCACAATGTCTCCTTGCTTAGCCTTGTGTATAGCCAAGGGACGTTGTGGTAATACTTTACAAAAGCACAACAATTATATATCTGCTTAATGCCAGTAAGACGAAACATAGCCAACAACGATGGTATTGCTCGGCAAAATATTATTTAACAGGTGAACAGGGGATATATGAAGCAAAAAATTATAAATCATTAGGCGATGATTAGAAACCACAACGTCCCTGGCTCACACAAAACGCTTTGAAAGGAGACGTTGTGGCGAAGAGGTTCTTGCTGAGAAATCTCATTTAATTCAACAGATTTCTCGTTCGTGCCTCACTCGAAAAGACCATGAAAGTTTCCTTTCAGAAGAAAATGTGCAATTAAAAAAATATTTAAATGAGCTGCATTGAAAGATGCAGGTTTTTTTATGTGATTAATCAACTAAATCTTCATAAGCAGCTTGTAATTCATTAAAGCTGTGATTGTCTTTTAATTTTTTAGCAACTTCCATTCCTTTTTCATAATACTGAATGGCATCATCTGTTTTACCAATTCTCTCCAACAGTTTTGAAATATGATAATAAGAACCAATGTAATCAGGATTTTCATTCAATATTTCTTCAAATAATTTTTCTGCAGTAATATCATCTCCAAGTTTTATATACTCTAATGCTAAAGCATGACGAAGAAAATTATCGTTTGGACTATCAATTAAAAAATCTTTTAGCTTTTGAATTCGATTCATAAATTAATTTGAAATTAAAAAGTGATAAAACTGCAATAAGAAAAACCCAGTATTAATTACAAATAAAAATTTTGGAAACCTTTCTTTCTTCCCTAATAAATAAAAAATAGTACAAACTACAAGGGTTACTAAGTTTATAATAAAAGCACTTATAGCCAACACTAAAATAGTGCTGACAAGAATTTGATACTTGTCTAATCCTTTCACATCTTGCAAAATAAACATCGTTAAAAAACATAAATTGCAGATTAAAGCAAAACGGTTCATAAATAATAATCCACGCATAAAACTATTTTGCTTCAAATATCATTAATTTGCTCTATTATAAATTTTGATTCATGAAAAATATAAATTGGAAAGCGATTTTACCACATTTCATTGCTGTTGTAATATTTGCAATTGTTGCTATTATTTATTGCAAACCTGCATTTGAGGGTAAAGTATTACAACAAGACGATACTACTCAATGGAAGGCTATGGCTCAAAGCAGTTTTGAGTTTAAAGAAAAACATGGCCATTTTCCTTTATGGACAAATAGTATGTTTTGTGGTATGCCAGCTTATCAAATTGCACTAACTGCCGAAAATCCTTTTACTATTTATCATCTGAGTAATATTCTAAGTTTAGGATTACCCAATCCTGCACATTTCTTTTTTATAGCCTGTATTTGCTTTTATTTTTTAGCACTCATATTACGCTGTAATCCTTATGTGGCAATAAGTACAGCACTTGCTTATGCATATTGTACTTATAATCCTATTATCATTGTGGCAGGTCATGAAACAAAAATGTTAGCAATAGGATATTTGCCAGCATTAATTGGTTCACTGCTTTTAATTTTCAATAAAAAATATATTTGGGGTACGGCTTTAACTGCTTTTTTTACAGCAACCTTAATTGGTGCCAATCACTTACAAATTACATATTACACGCTTATTATTATTGTTTTTATGAGTGTTAGTTTTTTAATTGATTGTATTCGTACAAAAAACTTTAAACATTTATTAGTGGTTGGTGGGTTATCAATTTTTGCTGCACTTGTTGGCGTTGGCGTAAATGCTGTTACACTTAGAACAACCAGTGAATATGGAAAATATTCCATTCGTGGTGGAAGTGTTTTAGCAGATGAAAAAGGAAAAGGCAATGCAACAAAAACAGGATTAAATAAAGAGTATGCCTTTAGCTATAGTTTGTATAAAACAGAACCTTTAGCTATGGTAATTCCTCATGCTTATGGCGGAAGTAGTGGTTTAGAAGTAAATGAAGAAAAATCTAAAGCAATTGAAAAGTTACGAGAGTTGCCACCACAACTTGCACAAGAATTACAGAATTATTTAGGAGCTTATTGGGGTGGAATTGGTGGAACTTCAGGACCACCATATATTGGAGCAATACTTTGCTTTTTAGCTTTAATTGGATTTGTTTTTGTTGATAAAAAATATAAATGGTGGATATTATCGGCATGTGTATTTGCTATCCTATTAAGTTGGGGTAAATATTTTGATGGTTTCAACACATGGATGTTAAACAATTTGCCCATGTATAATAAGTTCAGAGCACCAAGTATGATTTTAGTGGTTCCCACATTTTTGCTAAGTATGATGGCTGCTCTGAGTTTGCAAAAAATAATTTCTTCAGAAAATAAAGTTGCATTATTTGAACAATACAAAAAAGGACTTTACATAGTAGTTGGATTATTAATTTTTGCAGTATTGGTTTATTTCAATGCAGATTTCATGAATGAAACTGATAAAGGTTTATTAAAACAGGTAGGCGATATACCAGATGCTCAACAAAAAGCTACAATTACAGAATCTGTAAAATCTTTTTTAAATGCTTTAAAAGAAGATAGAAAAACTTTATTCATGGATGATTTGATAAGAACAATTGGATTTATGCTAGTTGCTGCATTAACCATTTGGGCATTCATCAAAAACAAAATATCATCATTGGTTACAGTGGTTATTATTGGTGCATTTGCATTTATTGACGTGATTAATGTTGATTTGAAATATTTTAATACAGAAAAATTTGAAGATAAAGCAGAATATGCTGATGCTAATTTTAAAGCAACGCAAATTGATTTAACAATAAAACAAGACACATCTCATTACAGAGTTTTTAATTTAATGAAAGGTGTTCAAGGTGCATTTAATGCAGATGCAAAATCTGCTTATTATCACAACTCAATAGGAGGTTATCATGCAGCTAAATTGAGTATTTATCAAGATTTGATAGAAAATCAATTGTACAATTTCCCTAATTGTTTACCTGTAATGAATATGCTAAATGCAAAATATATTGTTCAACCCGATCCACAAAATGGACAACCATCTTTATACCCTAATCCAACAGCACTGGGAAATTGTTGGTTTGTAAAAGGGGTAATATTTAAAAAAGGGCCAAGAGCAGTAATGAATACTTTAACTGCATTAAATACAAAAGATTCTGCAGTTGTTGATGAAAATGAAAAGTCATTAGTAAAATATGATAATACTTTCGATTCAACAGCAACAATTCAATTAGTGAAAAATGAAAATGATTTTATTGCATATCAATCTAAATCAAATTCATCAAATTTTGCAGTATTTAGTGAAGTGTATTATCCTGCAGGTTGGAAGGCTTATATAGATGGTAAGGAAACTGAAATTGTAAAAACAAATTATGTTTTACGTGGCTTAACCATTCCAAGTGGTGAACATAAAATTACTTTTGAATTTAAACCAAAAACATATTATAGTTCGTTAACTATTGGTACTGTTGCATCTGGTATTGTTTGGTTATTATTAATTGGTGCTGCTTTTTTATCTTACAGAGAAAGTAAAAAGAAAAGAGCATAATAAATATTTCAATAATTTAATTGCCTTGAGTAGAAATATTCGAGGCAATTTTTTTTATGATATTCGTTGTTGAAAAACCTTCTACAATTTCATTAATCACCACTCTTCCTCCATTTGCAATAACTTCTTTGGCTCCAACAATTTGTTCAATAGTGTAATCTCCACCTTTAACAATTACATCAGGCATTAATGTAGTAATTAATTCAAAAGGTGTATCCTCATTGAATAAAATCACAGCATCAACAATGGTGAGTGAAGCTAATATTTGCAATCTGCTGCTTTCGTTATTGATAGGTCTGTTCACATCTTTACCTAAACGTTTTACACTATCATCACTATTTACACCAACAATTAAATAATCTGCTTCTTTTGCTGCTTGTGATAATGAATAAATATGTCCAGAATGTAATATATCAAAACAACCATTAGTAAAAGCAACTGTTTTGCCTAATACACGCCAGGCTTGTATTTGAAGTTTCAATTGTTGCAGGTTAAAAATTTTATTTTCTATCGATTGTACATATTTCATTGCTGAAAAATTTGAAACGAAGATACTTATTGGCTAATTAATATTTACTTTGCAATATGTCATCTTTAAAAACAAGAACAATAGTTGGTCGTCAGCCTTTAGTAGAAGCCATTGCTGCAGGAGTTGTAATTGATAAAATTTTATTACAAAAAAATGCAACTGGCGAAGTGCTAAATCAAATAAGATTATTAAGCAAAGAGCACAATATCCCTTTACAATTTGTGCCTATTGAAAAACTCAATAGTTTAACCAGATCAAATCATCAAGGTGTAATTGCTTTTGCTGCAGTGATAAAATATTATGAAGTTCAACAAGTAATTGATTTAACGATAGCCAATGGTGAAACCCCTTTGTTTATTATGTTAGATAGTATTACTGATGTTAGAAATATTGGTGCAATTGCCAGAACTGCTTTATGTTGTGGCGTTCAAGCTATTATTATTCCAGATAAAGGTGTTGGTGCATTAAATGAAGAAGCCTTAAAAGCAAGTGCTGGTGCTTTAGAGCATTTACATGTTTGCAGAGTAAATAGTTTAATGAAAACTGTGGATGAATTGCACTTAAATGGAATTAAAGTTTTTGCCAGTGAAATGAAAGCAACAAAATCTATTAAAGAAATTACATTACAAGAACCTTGTTGTATTGTTTTAGGAGGAGAGGAGAAAGGGGTTTATCCTGCACTAATGAAAATTTGTGACGATTCTTTTCATATTCCTATGAAAGGAAAATTTGAAAGTTTAAATGTATCTGTTGCCTCTGGAATGATTTTGTATGAAACGATGCAAAAAAGAAATTAAATGATAATTTATCTTTTCTTGCCAAAATAAAAATTAAACCCACCTCTAATTACAGGTACAATATCACCATTGTTACTTCTATAAGGTGAGTATAATTCTTTTCTTAAATCAATAAGTATTACTGTAAAAAAATTTGTTTGACCAACTACCCTTGTTCCATAACCAACACCTGCTAATATACTAGTTGAATTCAACTTGCCCTCATTTAGATAGTTTGGATTTTCAGCAACGGTTTGTTTATATTTTATCCAATTAATTTCGGGTTGAAGTTGAATAAAAAATTGGTCAGTAATATGTAAACGTGTAAACAATCCAAAGCCATAATTAAAGGTGCTTTGTTTTACAGTATTGCCAAATTCATTGTATCGTAGAGCAGAATATATGGCATTAAAACAAACGCCTGCATCGAAATTTTTCGAAACAGAATATCCAATTTCAGGATTACCACCA
>JANPAT010000277.1:0-2864 GCA_031430075.1 Chitinophagaceae bacterium
CAAGATGTTTTTATTGGAATGTTAAAGTCAGCAAGTGGAATTGATGATGTTGTATACTGCTGAACTGTTGAGTCTGCACCACAACCAAGCGTATGATCAGCAACTAATTTAATAGTATAGGTAGTTAATGGTTGAGTTAAAACTATTGGAGGTGGTGTAACGCTATTTGAAATTAATTGTCCATTTAAATACCATTTATAAATATTTGAATATTGACTGGTATTATTAATTATTAAGATTACTGGGCTGCAAATACTATTTGTTGTAATAGTAAATGATGGTTTTGCTTTTGGATAAACTGTAAAGAATTTAGTTAAAGAATCCTTGCAACCAAACGAATTAGTTATAACCGATTTAATGGTGAAAACTGTTGCAGTAGCTATGTTTATTGAAGTAGTAAATGGATAAACTAAATTTCTAGTGGTGCCAACTAAATTGCCATCTACATACCATTCAAAATTTATAGCATCGGCTGAATTATATGTAAATTGATTGGTTAAAGTAACAATTTTACCAGGTACACAACTAGCAGAATCACTCATGCTAAAATTTGCTTTTGGTGTTTCAACAACCTTAATTGTTTTTTTAGTAGTATCACTACAACCTTGTGGTGTAAACACAATTAGTTTTATTGTAAAGGTGCCAGGCGTTGTAAAAATATGACTACCATTATTTCCAAATCGAGTAGTATCTACACTAAACGGATCAGTAAAAATCCAATTAGAAATATTTCCATTTGGCTGAATGGTATTTGCATTATAATAAAATGGCTGACAATTATTCACTACTGCATTATCAGTAAATGAGCTATTGGGCAATTCATTAATTGTGATAGTCTTTCTTGCAGTATCTGTACAAATTGCACCTGAAGGATTTACCGATTTTACAATTAATGTTACTGTATAAATTCCAGCAGTATTGTATACATAAGTTGGAGAATAATTTATAGAAGTAGAGCCATCACCAAATCTCCACTCATAACTTAAACTTGCATTACTTGTATTGGTAAAAGTAATGAGTTGTTTTTTGCAATATTGTGATGTTGTTGTAGTAAAACTTGCAACAGGTTTATCATATAACTGAATAGTGTCAGAAATTGTAGAGTCTGTACAATTGTTCTCAGCTTTCATAGTAACAATAAAACTTCCTCCTGTACCATAGTAATGATATAAAGTATCTGGAGTTTTGAATATAATTAAAGGCAAACTTCCATCGCCGAAATTTATTGTGAATTTATTAGCTCCAGTTGAGTTGTTTACAAATTTTATGTTGGCAGGAGCACAGCTATAATTATTGTTTCCATCAATAATTAATTTAGGAACAATAGTATTAGGAAAAACTACAATGTTTACTGCAAATGTATCTGTACCACAAACATTATTTGCAGCAAGTTTTACAGTAAAAGTATCAGTGACTAAAGTGCTGTAATTATGATTTACAGTGGCTTTTGTAGAATCATATAAAAATGTATTATCACCAAAACTCCACCAATATGTTGTTCCAGCACCCCAAGAATTATTAACTGCAGAAAAAGCAAAAACAGAACAACCTGTAGTTTTATTTGGCTGAAATAATGCTTTTGGTTTTGGATGTACTATAACCGAATCCATAAACATTAATGTATCACATTTTGTAAAAGCAAAAAATTTAATATAATACACTGTATCTTTTCTGTTCGTACTTGTATCTTCTTTAAAAATAATTGTTGGAGGATTTATAGCTCTCGAACTATCCCCATTACCAAAAACCCATAAATATTTTGGATAGTTCAAAGGTGAACTTGTATTCGTAAAGTTTACACTTAAAGGTCCACAACCTTGTTGTTTATTTTTCGTAAATGAAACTATAGGTTTAATGTATGAATAAAATGTATGCTGAGCAGAATCATTTTTACATCCATATTTACTAATGGCTTTTAATTTAATTTTTACCGAGTCATTAGTATTGTTGAAGTTATAACCAGGAAAATAATTTGTTGTTCCTATTAATACATTATTTGCATACCATTCGTAATTAATGTTAGCAGAATTATAAAGTACTAATTTAATTATTGAAGAATCAATAAATATAGGTGCACAAATTGAATCTTTTGTATAGGTGTAATTAGCTTTTGCTTTAGGATAAACTATTAGTTGCACATTTTGATTACTAATAATTCCAGCATAATATAATTTTAATTGATATATAAAAGTTACTGGTGCAGTTGTAGTATTGATAAGGGTTTCAGCAATAAGTCCACTGCTATCTGTACTGCTATTTGCAGCATTCGAAATTCCTGCAACAACATTTCTTATCCATGTAAACTTAATATTATTTGTGGCACTTGTTGCTTGATAATTAAAAAGATTATTAGTGCAAATACTATCTTTTAATGGACTAGATAATTTTGGACTTGGATTAACTGTTATCGTGAAATTAAAAGGTAAGCCAGGACAGCCATTTAAAATTGGAGTAACAGTTATTATTCCACTTATTGGATTTGCTGTAGGATTTGCTGTTGTAAAGTTAATAGAACCATTGCCACTTGCTGCTAAACCAATTGAAGTATTGTTATTAGTCCAACTGAATTGTGTTCCAGGTAAATTAGCACTAAAATTAATTGTACCACTATTTACATTATCATTATAAGTAGTATCATTTCGAGGATTAATAACAGGAGTTGGATTTACCTGAACAGTTGCAGTTTGAGGTTGTGAAATACAATTCTTAATTGAAGTTGCTGAAACGCTGTATACACCTGCATTTGCATTAGTAACATTAGTAATAGAAGGATTTTGAACTGCAGCAGTAAAGCTATTTGGTCCACTCCAATTGTATGTCATTGTTCCAGAAGAAGCAGTAGTTGCAGATAAGAATAAAGTACT
>JANPAT010000278.1:0-6063 GCA_031430075.1 Chitinophagaceae bacterium
GTGGGTAATTATGCCAAAGTATTTTTTGGCACAAACAAACCTTTAGTTTTAAAATCTTTGAATGCTTTAGAAGAACGTTTAGATACTAAAGTTTTTTTTAGAGCCAACAGAAAACACATCATTAACGTTAAATGGATAGAAAAAATAGAACCATTTTTTAATGGTGGTTTATTAGTTGAGTTGAAAGGAGGAGAAAAAGTTGAAGTAAGTCGTAGGCAAACAGTAAAGTTCAAAGAAATGATGAGTTTTTAATGGGGCCGAAAGCCTTTTAAAAAATCTACAACATTCATTTTCCTTTTTCCTTCTAATTGCAATTCATTAATTTCAATGAAACCATCATTGCAAACAAATTTTAGATATGTTTTATTATCTGTTTTAAAGGAACCCACTTCTTCATTAATTTCAATTTTAGTTTTTTTACAAGAAAATATTTTCAATTTTTTGTCTTGCAAAATTGTAAAAGCTGCAGGATAAGGCGATAATCCCCTTATTAAATTATATACTTCATCAACTGGCTTATCCCAGTTAATCAAACAAGTTTCTGTAAATATTTTGGGAGCTTTGTTTTCAACTAAACTCGTTTTTTGTGAGGTTTCACTAATATTGTTTTCAGCTATCCCTTTTACTGTTTTAAATAAAATTGTTGCACCAATTGCTTTCATTTTATCATGTAAATCACCAGCAGTTTCATCCTTACCTATTTCAATTTTTTCTTGCAATAAAATATCACCAGTATCAATTTCATGTTTTAATTTAAAAATTGTTACACCCGTTTCTTTTTCACCATTTATAATGGCCCAGTTAATTGGAGCAGCTCCTCTATAATCAGGCAATAAACTTCCATGAACATTTATTGTTCCATATTTTGGCATATTCCAGACTACTTCAGGCAACATTCTAAAAGCAACAACAACTTGCAAGTCTCCATTTAAAGATTTTAATTCTTGAATAAAGTTTTCATTCTTCAATTTTTCTGGTTGCAAAATAGTTAAACCTTTAGCTTTTGCATATTGCTTTACTGCACTTTCTTGTAATTGTAATCCTCTGCCAGCAGGTTTATCAGGTGCTGTAATTACGCCAACAATAGTACAACCTTCATCAACCAGAATTTGTAAAGAAGCTACTGCAAATTCAGGTGTACCCATAAATACAATTCGCAAATTTTTAAATTCATCCATGGTACAAAGGTATAAGCATAATATAAAACTTTTCTACAACAGCATATATTCAGTTCAAGATACTTATTTTGCATTGATGCATTTTTTTCAGTTTATATATATTCTCATCTATAGAGCTTTTTATATTTTAGTTCAAAAGAAAAAAGAAGCAGCTTACGGTACTGCTTATTTAAGAAAATTAGAAAACGATTTTCATGGAAATTTTGATGATAAAACTTTCAAGAAAATAATCTTTTATTACTCTTTAAAAGTACCAGCAATTTATGATGCATTTTTAAGTTTGCATGATAGAAGAACAAATAATTTTGAAAAAGAAAGGTTGTTAAAATATTTTATTTGCAGCAGTATTTTTGATAATTTTTTTGATAGAAAAGAACTAACAGATGAAGCAATTTATCAAATTACATTTAATTCAAACAACTACACTCCTACTAACTTTAATGAACGTATTTCTTTACACTGTCATGTAGAAATTTTAAAATTTGTAAAAAATAAAGAAGCCTATTTAAATGTTTTAAAACTTGAGTATGATGCTCAAGTAAATTCCAGAAAACAATTTTATGAAACTATTACCAATAAAGAAATAGAAGAAATAACTTTAAGCAAAGGAGGTAATGCAGTTTTACTTTGTAGTTTTTATTTAGATATAGAAAATTCAACTTCAGAATTAAATTGTTGGTATAAATTAGGAAATGTAATACAACTGGTTAATGATTTATTTGATATTTTTAAAGACTTGCAAACAGGTTTGCAAACTATTCCAAACAGAGTTAAAGATGTTCAAGAATTTAAAAAATATTTTAATAGCTTTATAACAAATCTTAAGTTTGAGCTTAAAAATATTGAAGTTGAAGAAAACAAAAAAATGCATTTAAATATTTCACTTATGGGTATTTGTGCTTTAGGATTAGTTGCTATAAACCAGCTTGAAAAAATACAAAATCAACATCAAACTTTACCTAATTTAAAAACATTAAATCGTAAAGATTTGATCATTGATATGGAAAATTTTTACAATATTTGGCTGTGGTTAAAAATGGTATATCATTTATCGAAAACTAAATAAAATTAAAAAATGCAAATTGTTTTATTCGATAATAAACATAGAAATAAATTATTTCCTTTAACAGAAACAAGAGCCATAGCCGATTTTAAAACTGGCATATTTACCATTAAAGAAAGATGGGAATATTTTTCGGGAACAGAAGTTTTAATTTTAACAGAACCATACTTACAAGAATTATATAATAAAAATATTTCTGGAGATATTTTATTAATTGATGCCTCAGTTGTATTTACAGAACAACAAGCAAAAAAAATATTGCAAATTCCAACTGGTTATTATATCTCTTATGCAAAAGGTTTTATTGCAGGAAGATTTTCTACTAATGAAATATTTGATAAAGAATCTTTAAATAATTTATCGTTTGATAAAATGGTAGATTGGAAGGATGAAGTATTAAGTATTAATTATCCTTGGCAACTTTTTCAAAATAATGACTCATTTATCCGAAACGATTTTAAGCTTATTACTGAAGGAAGAAAATCAAATAAAATTGATAAAACAAACACAGTTATTAATGCTGAACAAATTTTTATTGAAGATGGAGTTGATGTAAAATACAGTTGTTTAAATGCAACATCAGGCCCAATTTATATTGGAAAAAATGTTACCATTATGGAAGGTTGTTTTTTAAGAGGGCCACTTGTTATTGGCAATAATAGTTTAATAAAAATTGGATCAAAAATTTATGGTGCAACAACAATTGGATCTAATTGTGTTATTTCTGGAGAAATAAAAAATTCAATTATTTTCAACAATAGCAATAAAGCACATGATGGCTATTTAGGCGATAGTGTAATTGGTTCTTGGTGCAATTTAGGTGCAGGTACTAGCAATAGTAATTTAAAAAATAATGCTGGTGAAATTCAGGTGTATAATCAATCATCAAAAAGCAAAATTGAAGTTGGTCAAAAATGTGGTTTAATTATGGGAGATTATTCTAAAACTGCTATTAATTCTTCCTTAAATACTGGCTCTGTTTTTGGTGTATGCTGTAATATTTTTGGAAATGGATTGTTGCCGAAATATTTATCAAATTTTTCTTGGGGCATAACGGAAAAATATGAAACAGAAAAAGCCATTGAAGATATTAATCATTGGAAACAATTAAAAAATCAACAAATCACAGCAATAGAAAAAAGTATAATAGAATTTTTAGCAAATAATAATAATTAAAATATGAGAAAACAAATTGCAGCTGCCAATTGGAAAATGAATTTAGATTATCGAAAAGCAAGCCACTTAATTGAAAATATAATTAATTTGCCACATCAATTAAATGAACATCAACAAGTCATTTTTGCAGTACCTTTTCCTTACTTACAAATGGTTGAGGGGAAATTGCAAGGCAAACAAAATGTATATGTTGCTGCTCAAAATTGTTACTATAAAAAAAGTGGTGCTTATACTGGAGAAGTGAGTGTAGAAATGTTACTATCCATCAACATCAAGCATGT
This sequence comes from Chitinophagaceae bacterium, assembly GCA_031430075.1. Lineage (GTDB taxonomy): Bacteria > Bacteroidota > Bacteroidia > Chitinophagales > Chitinophagaceae > CAIVPM01. The sequence continues at coordinate 3,699 of JANPAT010000278.1, forward strand.
AATAATTGGTCATAGTGAACGCAGAGAATACTTTAATGAAACTAATGAAATGCTAGCTCAAAAATTAAATATTTGTATAGAATATAATGTTACTCCTATTTTCTGTTGTGGTGAACCTTTAGCTATTAGAGAAACTAGCGAACAAGAAAATTTTGTTGCGAAACAATTAGAAGAATCTTTATTTCATTTAACTGCAGAACAAATTTTACACGTGGTTATTGCCTACGAACCTATTTGGGCAATTGGTACAGGACAAACAGCTACAAGCGAACAAGCACAAGACATACACTTATTTATTAGAAATCAAATTGCTGCAAAATACAGTAAGGAAATTGCAAATGAAATCTCCATTCTTTATGGTGGTAGTGTAAAAGCTGCAAATGCTAAAGAAATATTTTCGCAACTAGATGTTGATGGTGGTTTAGTTGGTGGAGCAGCTCTACATGCTGAAGAATTTAATACTATTATAAATAGTTTAAAATAAATGAAATCAACTTTCATTATAATATTATTACTAGGCATTAATACAAATTCTTTCTCTCAAACTAAAGTTGAAAGTTTTGAATTTTTTAATGATATGAAAGGAAAAAGAATTGTAGTTGCCGATACTGCAATTCTACATGTTGGTCCTAGTGCTGGTGCAGCTCATACAGATACTTTATTTTTTGCTGAAAATATAAATGTATTAATGCCTGTACCTTATTTTGAACAAGTAAATGAATTGGATATTCCATGGTTAAAAATTACTTATTTTAAAAAAGGATTTACAAAAGTTTCTTATATTTTAGCTCATCAAGTATCGTTAATAAATTCAATTGAATTTGAAAATAAAAAATGGCTTCTTGCAATTCATCCTCTGAAGAATAAAAAAGAAAAGTCTCTTCAATTTTTATGTATTAATGATAAATTAATTGAAAATATTTCAACTATACAATTACCTAAAGATTTTACTGTTGATTCCATTCAATTATTTATTGCTGAAAAAAGTTGTTTAAAAAACAGTTCTGCCATGTTCAACCTGCAATTAAAATCGAATAAAGCTGAAGAAGGAATATTTAATAAATGGATTGTAGTATGCGAAAATCAACAGTTAACTCAATTGCCTTTTATTCATAATTATTTTCATCAAAAGCATAATGCAGCAATTGAAGAATATATTTTCTTTCCAAATCAACATAGTTTTAAACTTTCTTCCAAAATTTTATCAACAAAATCTAAAGAAACTGTTTCAAAATATAGTTGGCAAGATTGTAACTATACAATCTTATAAAATTGTAAATATTTTTTCAACTTAAATTGCTTTTACATTATGTTTGCAGTCGTTAAGGTCCTGTGGCCGAGTGGCTAGGCAAAGCTCTGCAAAAGCTTCTACAGCGGTTCGAATCCGCTCGGGACCTCTTAAAAACCTACAAGACTAGCCCTTTGTAGGTTTTTTTAATTTAAGCATATGAAACATTCACAAACAATTGGAATAATTACGGCAATTTTATTAATTGGCACCTGTTTTTTACCTTGGATTGAAGTTCCAGGTCAAAAAATTGTCATTAACGGTTTACAAGGATTTATTAACGACAAATTCACTTTTGGCACTCAAATTAAACCACATAGCTTTTTTGCTATAATTGCCATTTTATTGTTTTTCAAAAAAGCACTTTGGGCAAAAAGAACTAATATTTTTATTTGCTTTTTAAGTATTAGTTGGGCTATTAAAAACTTCATTTTAATGTCTATCTGTCGACCTGAATGTCCCACCATTAAACCTGGATTATACTTGTTAGTTTTCTTTGCAAGCGTTATGCTATTAATGAGTTTACTACCAAAAATCAAAATTGAATCATGATATGAAAAAAATATCCTTCCTAATTTTCATCCTCATAATAAATTTTCAAATTGGATTTTCACAATACAATTTAAGATTAGTTGTAAATACAGTTGCAACTAAAGTTGAAGAAGATATATATGTTGCAGGAAATTTTAATAATTGGAATCCTAAAGATCCTAATTACAAACTAAAACCTTTTGCAGGTGGCAGAAAAGCTATTGTAATTAAAGATTTATCGGCAGGAAATTATGCTTTTAAATTTACCCGAGGCAGTTGGGATAAAGTTGAATGTGAAGCTGATGGTAGAGATATTGAAGATAGAATTGCCGAAGTAAATGGAGATGTTGCTTTAGATTGTACAGTTAAAGGTTGGAAAGATAATTATCCTCAACGCCCAAAGCCTTATACAGCAAGTCCTCAAGTTAAAATTATAGATACTGCATTTTTTATACCTCAACTCAATAAAAAAAGAAGAATTTGGATTTATCTTCCGAAAAACTATGCATCTAGCAGTAAAACCTTTCCTGTTTTATATATGCATGA
>JANPAT010000279.1:0-2649 GCA_031430075.1 Chitinophagaceae bacterium
TAGCTTAAAAAGAATACATAATCCAAAACAAAAAATTGCAAATACAAACTCATTTAATTTACCTCAAAGGCTTTGGCAATATTTTTTAAATATAGTTCAAATAAATAATGAAATTACATGGGCTAACCTATCTATTAAACAAGAAAATAGTTTGATTAAAATTTTAACAGATCAGCATTTTAATGTTTCTGGCAAAACTACTTTTAAAGAAGAGTTTGTTACCTGTGGTGGAATTGATTTGGCTGAAGTTGATGTAAACACGATGCAAAGCAAAAAAATAGAAAATTTATTTTTTGCTGGAGAAGTTTTAAATATTGATGGAATAACTGGTGGCTTTAACTTTCAGGCTGCATGGACAACAGCATTTATTGCAGCTAAAACAATTGCAGAAAAATCTAAAATATCATTTACCAATTAAGGAGCTAAAAACTGACTATTAATATAATCTACTACACTAATTAAACTATTTGTCTCCTCAAAAACTTTTATTTGTCTGTCAGCACCAGTTCCATTTTCGAATATTTTATTTACATTATTAATCATGTGTCTACTACCCAAATCATCAACTACGTCATCAACAAAATCCATTAATTCATAAATGAGTAATCGCGTATTTACTTCAGATTCTTTACCAAAATCAATTAAACTTCCATCAATACCATATCTGCCAGCTCTCCATTTATTCTCATTTATTAATGCTCTCTGATAAATAATGAAATTTAAATTTTGAGTTCTTAATTTGTAAAGCTTGGCACAAAGAGCTTGAAATAATGCAGCAATAGTAATAGTTTCCATTACTGTCATAGGCACATCACATATTCTAAATTCAACTGTATTAAAAAATGGATGAACTCTTAAATCCCACCAAATTTTTTTAGCATTATCAATGCAATTGGTTTTAATTAATAAGTTTACATAATTATCATACGCTTCTATGCTTTCAAAATAATCTGGAATTCCAGTTCTTGGAAACTTATCAAAAACTTTTGTTCTGAAAGATTTATATCCAGTTATTCTTCCTTCCCAAAAAGGAGAATTAGTACTTAATGCAAAAATGTGGGGTAAAAAATATCTTGCACTATTAGCAATATGCAAAGCAATATTTCTATCTTCCATACCCACATGCACATGTAGTCCAAAAATTAAATTACTTCGTGCAGCTTCTTGTAGCTCGTTTACTATTTGATGGTAACGAACATTATCAGTAATCAATTGATTGTTCCAATGGCTAAAAGGGTGAGTGCCAGAAGCACCCATAGCATAACCTAAATCTCCAGCTATTTTAGAAATGGTGCTACGTAAAGTTGCAACATCTTTATAAGCTTCATCAACATCTCGACAAATATCTGTGCCAACTTCTACAACAGCTTGGTGCATTTCGGCTTTAACCTTGTCTTTAATAATTTTATGACCTTCTTGTACAATTTTTTGATCATGACTAGTTAACTCACGAGTTTTTGGGTCTATTACAAAATACTCCTCTTCTACACCAATAGTAAAATGATGATAATTGATACTTGCCATACAAATAATTTATAAAGAAAAAAACAATTTTATTTTAATAATTAAAAAAACAATTTTTGTTTGTTACTACTTCTCTTGATGTATTCACCCCAAGTTAAATTATCTTCATTCTCAACTTGAGCCTGAGCTTTTTCAATTGCATAAGTAGCAGCAGTTTCAACAACCCATTCAAAATTTTCATCCCCAACACTAGTTCTCTCTGCATCAGGTGCAGGGTTACAGAAGTCAATAGCATAAGGCACTCCATCTCTAACAGCTAATTCAACTGTATTAAAATCATACCCTAAATATCTGCAAATTTTTAAAACAATTTCTTCCATTTGTTCTAATCTTTCTGGGGTAGGTTTAAAATCTGCAACGTACCTTAAATGATGTGGATTGCGTGGTTCGTAAGACATGATTCGAACGTGTTTTCCACCAATGCAATAACACCTATAATACTCAGTAAATTTAATTTCCTCTTGTAACATCATTACTAATTGTTCAGTTTCTGCATGTTTTTCAAAAAATTCATCTAAGCTATTTAATTGATAAACACTTTTCCAACCACCACCAGCATGAGGTTTCATATATGCAGGAAATCCAATGTATTCAAAAATTCCTTTCCAGTCTAAAGGATAAGCTAAATTAGCAAAACTTTCTGCACTAGTATCAACAGGTAAATCTTTTGAAGGCAGAATTACCGTTTTAGGAACGGGTACTCCAATTTTTGTAGCTAAACAATTATTAAAAAATTTTTCATCGGCACTCCACCAAAATGGATTATTAATTACAGCAGTGCCACACAAAGCAGCATTTTTTAAATATGCTCTATAAAACGGAACATCCTGACTAATTCTATCAATAATAACGGCATATTCAGTTGGCTCGCCTTGTATTACTTTATTTATTGAAACAGGCTCAGCCATTATTCCTTTAACTTTTTTGCCATTTATTCTTTCAACAATTGCTTCAGGAAATCTTCTTTCTTTTCCATGTAATATGCCAATTTTTTTCATAAACTTTAAATTAGTGTGTTTGCAACAATAATAAATCAATTATATAATGTGTCAAAATAATTTAATATGATTATTTTATTTTTTATTAAAACCCAAGATTAAATTAACCCTATTTTTGAAAACTTGG
>JANPAT010000280.1:0-3373 GCA_031430075.1 Chitinophagaceae bacterium
AAAAATGTAGAACTTTATTTCGAAAACAATAATATACTCCATGTTGATATTAACCAAAACCAGGCAATTGCAAGATTGATAACTGTTAATGGAAATTCATATTATTTAGATGAATTAGGGAAAAGGTTGCCCATTAAGTCTAATGCTACAGCAAGAGTTACAGTGATCACTAATTTCCCAAGTGATCGAGAAAAGTTAGCAACTCCAGATAGTTTATTATTATCACAAGTAACATCTTTAACTAACTTAATTAGTGTAGATTCATTTTGGAATGCTCAAATAGCTCAAATAAATATAGATTTTAATGGCAAATTTGAACTTATACCAACCTTAGGAAACCAGACTATAATATTTGGTAACATCGAAAATGCAAAAGAAAAATTTGAAAAACTTTTAGCGTTTTATAAATCTGCTTGGATAAAAAACGGTATCAATACTTATTCGACTCTGGATTTAAGATTTACCAATCAAATTGTAGCTAAACGAAAAGGGAACGAAAAAATTATAAAAGATAGTTTAAGTATACTCACGAATTTAATTGATAGCATTAGATAAAATATTTAATAAAAAAATCAATCAAATTCTACAAAAAACAGCTTTATTTTTTTAAATATTAAATAGATGAAGCAATTAAAAATAAAACAATAAAAAAAACGTTATCACATGGATACGATTAAAAGTTTTGAATTTTTACATGATATGCTGTCTAATAAACTAACAAATTTTTTGTATGAATAATAACGAGGCACCAATAATTGTTGGATTAGATATTGGAACAACTAAAATTGCTGCAATAGCTGGAAGAAAAAATGAACAAGGAAAATTAGAAATTTTAGGTTTTGGGAAAGCCCCAAGTAATGGTGTTAAACATGGTCAGGTGTTAAACATTGATTACACAGTTCGTGCAATTAATCAAGCATTGAAGAATTGTTATGAAAGCAATCCTGATTTAGAAATTAAAGAAGTATATGTAGGCATAGCTGGGCATCATATAAAAAGTTTACAAACTCGTGGAGATATTGTTCGTCAAGAAGCAGAATTAGAAATTCAAGCACATGAAGTAGACTTATTAATCGAAAATCAAAGAAAAACTTTTATACCTGCAGGAGATCAAATTATTGATGTTATTCCTCAAGATTTTCATGTAGATAATATTAATTCTATTAAAGACCCAGTAGGTTATAATGGCGTAAAAGTGGGTGCAAATTTTCATATCATCACTGGCGATAAAAATGCTATACGAAATATTAATAGGGCAGTTACTCGATGTGAATTAACCATTAAAGATTTAGTGTTACAACCCTTAGCCAGCTCAGGTTCTGTAATGAGTGATGTAGATTTTGAAGCAGGTGTAGTTGTACTAGATATTGGTGGAGGAACAAGTGATATTGCAGTTTTTCATGATGGCATTTTAAAGCATACCGCTGTAATACCATTTGGAGGCGAAAACATTACAAATGATATACAAGTTGGTCTAGGATTATTGCGTAGTCATGCAGAAGCTTTAAAAGTTCAATATGGAAGTGCTTGGGCAAGTGATGCCAATGCAAATGCATACATTACTATTCCAGGAATTCGTGGTTTACCTCCAAAAGAAATAAGTGTAAAAAGTTTAAGTGAAATTATTCAAGCTAGAATGGATGAAATATTAGATTTTGTAGTATATCATTTAAAACAAGTGGGCTTAGATAATAAAGCTTTAAATGGTGGTGTTATTTTAACAGGTGGTGGGGCTCAATTAAAACATTTAATTCAGTTAACAGAATATGCTACAGGTTTAAATGCCAGAATTGGTTTACCTACTGAACATTTAGCACCAAATCATATCGAAGAATTAAAAAAACCAATGTACAGTACTTGTTTAGGTTTAATACTTAAAGGGTATAATGATTACGAAAAAAAGTATAAAGACTTTAGTGAACAATATAAACCAGTTCAAGTTCCAAAAAAATTAAAAAAAGAGTTACCAACTGATCAAGTAAAAACAATTATAGAACCATTGAATCAACCCAGTGGTGAGGATAGAAAAAATAAATTAAACTTTTGGGATAAAGTTCAAAGAAGCATAATAGATATTTTCAAAGAAGAAGAAGATAAGATGATGTAAGCAGAAAATTATTTAAAAACAAAACCTAAAAAACTTAAATCAATGATACATTTTGATTTACCAAAACAAAAATCTTCAATAATTAAAGTTATTGGGATAGGAGGTGGAGGAAGTAACGCAGTAAATTACATGAATGCTCAGGATATTGATGGAGTAGATTTTGTAGTTTGCAACACCGATGCAAAAGCAATTGAATTAAGTAATGTTCAAAATAAAATTCAATTAGGACCAGCTTCAACACAAGGTTTAGGAGCAGGAGCAAATCCTGAAGTGGGGAAATTAGCAACAGAAGAATCACTTCAAGAAATAAAAAGTATTTTAGAAGTGAACACTCGTATGGCTTTCATTACTGCAGGCATGGGTGGTGGAACTGGAACAGGTGGTGCACCAATTGTAGCACAAATTTGTAAAGAGTTGGGCATTTTAACTGTGGGTATTGTAACTACTCCATTTGCTTTTGAAGGTCCAAGAAGAATGCAACAAGCCGAAGCAGGAATTAAAGCTTTAAAACCACATGTAGATACTTTGCTTGTAATAAGCAACGATAAATTACGAGTGCAATATGGTAATTTAAAAATGAAAGAAGCTTTTAGTAAAGCTGATAATGTTTTAGCTACTGCAGCAAAATGTATAACTGATATTATTAATAGCAAAGGACATATAATAGTTGACTTTGCAGATGTTTGTACTGTTATGAAAAATGGTGGTGTAGCCATTTTAGGAAGTGCAGCAGAAGAAGGTGAGAATAGAGCAAAACAAGCAATTGTTGAAGCTTTAAAATCACCATTGTTAAACGATAGTGATATTAAAGGTGCTAAATGGATACTAATTAATATTAATAGTGCTGAAGGAGAATTTGAATGTACAATGGATGAAATGGATACCATTAATGAATATTTAAGAACTCAAGCAGGAGAACATGCTGATGTTATAGTAGGTATGGGCACTGATAATTCTTTAGAAAAGAAAATTGGTATTACCATTATTGCAACTGGCTTTGAACACAAAGACCCTTTTGCAAAAGAAAACATTGTAAAAGTTAAAAAAGAAGAACCTAAAGGAGAAAAAATTATTTTAACTCTTGGTGAAGATATTCCAGAACAGAAAGTTGTAGAAACGAACACAACAGTACAACAAACTTTATTCTTTGAAGAACAAAACGAATTTGAATCACAATTAATTGAGTTTGTTCCTAACTATCAGTTTGAAATGGAAGCTACAGAAATTAATTATACTACTAATGATTTTGATGCTCAAAGAGAAGAA
>JANPAT010000281.1:0-13092 GCA_031430075.1 Chitinophagaceae bacterium
CCAGTTACTTTTTTATTAATAATACTTTCTAATTTTTCTTTTGAAAGCAATAAATCTTTATTAGAAAAAATTGAATGATAATAACAATGAGATGCTATTTCATGTTTTGTAGAAAGTAGTTTAATTTCTTCAGGAAAATGTAAGGCAAAATTTGCAGTTGTAAAAAGTGTAGTTTCAATAAATGATTCATTTAATAAAGGTGTAATTGCTTGTAACCCCTTTAATCCAATACTCATTTGATGTTGATTAGAAATAGGGTTCCCATACTCTAAAGGAAGATCAAATTCTTCAACATCAAAGGTTAGAAATATGGTGGGCTCATTCATTTTTAATATTGGTTTCTTTAATAATAAAATGTGGCCTGTTTTTACTTTGCATAAAAAGCTTGCCTAAGTACAAACCAATAATACCAAGTATCATTAGTTGTAATCCTCCAAAAAATGCAATGGTAACTATTACAGAAATCCAGCCATGAACAGCCCAATCATATATATAACTTAAAATAGCATAAGGAATATATAGTAGAGATAACAACGAAAAAATAAATCCTAAATAAATGGCAATATTTAATGGCTTTGTACTAAAAGAGGTAATGCCTTTTAATGCTAAACGAATCAGATCTTTGTTATTGTATTTGGTTTCACCACTTAGCCTTTCATTTGGAAAATATGGAATACTTTTTTGATTAAACCCAACCCATTTAACCAAGCCTCTGTAAAAAGGGTCATTTTCTGGTAATGTATTTAACACATCAACTACTTTTCTATCTAATAATCTAAAATCGGCAGTGCCATCTTCTAATTCTATATCAGATAATTTATTGATAGTTTTATAAAAAAAAGAAGAACTAAAATTATTGAGTTTATTGGCATGAGAATTTTTTTTCTCTCTAAAAGCATAAACCACATCGTTACCTTGAAGCCATAAATCAATCATGTTTTTAATTAAGGCGGGAGGATGTTGCAAATCTGCATCTAATGTTATTACTGCATTTCCAGAAGCTTTTTGTAACCCTGCACTAAGTGCATTATCTTTTCCAAAATTTCTTGAAAATAAAATATATTTGATTCTTGTATTAGTTGAAGCTAATTTTTTCAATGATAAAGCAGTATCATCTTTACTGCCATCATCTATAAAAATAATTTCGAAATTATAAGATGTACTCGAAAATACTTCTTCAATAGCATGTGTAATAGCTATTACATTTTTTTCTTCATTAAATGCAGGAATTACTATACTAATAAGTAATGACATTGATTTTGTTAGATTAGTTTTGGCAAGCTAAATTATGTCTAAGATGTTTAATTTTAAATAAAATGGTTTATTAATAAAATAAATACTCAATAAAAACGATGGAAACCATAGAAAAAGTATTCAATTCATTTTCTGCCGACTTATTAATTGAATTAGAGCGAAATGCAGTGTATAAAACATTTGAGCAAGATGAAGTTTTAATGAAAACTGGGCAATACATCAAATCAACCATTTTGGTACTCAATGGAAAAATAAAAATTTATAGAGAAGATGAAAATGGAAATGAGTTTTTCATGTATTTCCTATCGCCAGGTCAAGCCTGTGCTATTTCAATGATATGTGCTGCTAAAATGGAAGCCAGTCAAGTTATGGCGAAAGTTGTTGAAAAATCAGATGTTGTTATGATTCCTATTCAACTGATGAATAAGTTAATGGCAAATCATAAAAGTTGGTACGAGTTTGTAATTGAAACCTATAAAACTCGCTTTGAAGAAATTTTAGAAGTTGTTGATCAAATTGCTTTTAGTAATATGGATGAACGATTAGAGTCTTATTTGAAGCGAATTGTAAAAAATAATCAGTCAAATATCATAACAACTTCTCATCAGGAAATAGCTAATGATATTAATACATCACGAGAAGTTGTTTCGAGACTACTTAAAAAAATGGAACAAAAAAAGTGGCTTATTTTAAATAGAAATTGTATTGAAATTACACTATTACCTTATTTGTAATATTTAGTTATTATAAAACATGAATAAATTAAATAAATTATTTTGGAACAATCGTTATATAAATAAATCTACTCAATGGGATTTAGGAAAAGTTTCTCCGCCATTAAAAAATTATATTGATCAATTAGAAAATAAAAATTTAAAAATTTTAATTCCTGGTTGTGGGAATGCTTATGAGGCTGAATACCTTTTAAATAATGGCTTTACAAATATTACATTAATTGATATTGCAACAGATTTAGTTCAACAACTACAATCAAAATATCAAAATAAAACTACCATCAATATTATTGAAGATGATTTTTTCTTGCATGAAGGAAAGTATGATTTAATATTAGAACAAACTTTTTTTTGTGCTATTGACAGAAGTTTAAGAATTGATTATGCAAAAAAGATGCATCAATTATTGAATGTTAATGGTAAACTGGTGGGTGTTTTATTTAATAGAGAATTCGAGGTTGAAAGTCCACCTTTTGGTGGAAATATGGAAGAATATAAGAATTATTTTCAACCTTATTTTGTATTAAAAGTTTTTGAAACTTGTTTTAATTCATACCATAAAAGAGCAAATACCGAACTCTTTATCATAATGATTAAAAAATAATTTAGTTTTTATGTGTAACATTTGTCACCTAATTATTGTTTATGAATTAAGAAGTTTGCTAAATTAATTTTATAAATATGATAAACGCATTAAAAAAATTGTTCTCTAATAATCAAAATGATTTATTACCAGAAATTTTAGCACAAAAACCATTTTTAGTTGATGTTAGAACAAAAGAAGAGTTTGATTGTGGACATGTTAAAGGTTCAGTTAATATTCCACTTGGCACTGTTCTTGCGAACATAAACAAGTTCAAAAACAAAAATCATATCGTTGTTTTTTGTAAAAGTGGAGGCAGAAGCAGTATGACAAAAGAAATTTTACAAAAAAACGGCATTACAAATGTTACAAACGGAGATACTTGGGTTAAAGTAAACAATTTAATCTCTAAAATATAATTATGAAAAATCAGATATTTAAAAATTGGAATTTCTTTAGAATTTTAAGATTAATACTAGGTATTGTTATCATCATTCAATCTGTATATACTAGAAATTATACTTTTGGTATTATTGGTTTACTTTTTGCTACCATGTCAATTTTTAACGTTGCTTGTTGTGGAAGTTCTTGTTCTACTACAAATTTTTCAAAATCAATCGAACCAGAAGATATAGCTTATGAAGAAGTGGTTAAATCAAAATAGAATAATATTATTTGGCAGCATTATTGGTGGCCTTTTGGGGTATTTGTATTATTATTTCATTGGTTGTACTAGTGGAACTTGTACAATAACATCAAAACCAATAAACAGCACAATTTATGGTGCAATTTTGGGAGGATTAATAGTTAGTTTGTTTAAGAAAAAATAAAAATGAAGTTTAACGATATTATATCATCAGAAAAACCTGTATTAGTTGACTTTTTTGCAGAGTGGTGTGGTCCATGTAAAACCATGTCGCCCATTCTAAAAGAAGTTAAAGATGTTTTGGGCGATACTGTGAGCATAATTAAATTAGATGTTGATAAAAATCCACAAACAGCAAATCAATATCAAGTTCAAGGTGTTCCAACATTAATTTTATTTAAAAATAGTAAGATACTTTGGCGACAAAGTGGTGTTGTTTCTAAAAATCAACTTATTCAAACATTACAAAAATCTATCAATTAAATTCTTATCACATTAATATTGCAAAAAAAATGATGAAATTATCTCTGTATTTAATAGCTATATGTACTATAAGTTTTAGTATTATTTCCTGTTCTCAAAGTTCTAAAGCTAATATTCAACTACTAGGAGCAACTGAATTTAAAAGTGCAATTGATAAAATAACAGACAAGATTATTTTAGACGTGAGAACGCCTGAAGAATATGCTGCTGGACATTTGCCCAATGCTATAAACATCAATGTTTTGGATAAAGACTTTACCAATCAAATCAATAGCTTAGAAAAATCTACAACTGTTTTTGTTTATTGTAAAGTTGGTGGTAGAAGTGCAGATGCAGCTAAAATTCTTGCTAAAAATAAATTTACAAATATTGTTGATTTAAAAGGTGGTATAATGGCATGGCAAGCTAATAAATTTGAAATTGATAATACAGTTGTAATGCCCATAAATAGTGAAGAATTTGGTTTGAAAGACGTAGAAAAAATTGCAAATGCTAATGATTTTGTTATTGTAGATTTTTATGCAGAATGGTGTGGTCCTTGTAAAAGGTTAGAACCTATGTTGAAAAAATTTCAATCTGAATTTGGCAATAAAATTTTTGTACAAAGAATTGATATTGATAAATCTCCAAGCTTAGCAGAATATTATAGAATTAACTCTATTCCTTTATTGTATTTGTATAAAAAAGGAAAATTAGTAAATCAAATTATAGGGCTACCTTATGAATCAGATTTAAAAAAAGAAATTCAGAAGTACACCAATTAGAATAAAGTTAGTTATCCACTTTACACTTAAAGCGAATGTTAAAGTCGAAAGTATTCCACACAACTGAAATAAACTACTTAGTTTTATAATTTACACAATTATTTTGTGTTGTTATGTCTAACAAGTTAAAATCGAAGTCAACGCCAAATCCCAATTTGCTGAATGAGGATAAAGATCCAAAGGTAACCATTGCTGAAGTTGTACATGATGAGCGTACCAGTAAAATCTTTGGAACCATATCAATTGGCTTTGCCATTTTCTTATTTATATCCATCATTTCATATTTATTTAGTTGGCAAGAAGATCAAGACATTGTTTTCAATGCTGGATTAAAAATATTTTCAGCCGATGCACCCCGAGTACATAATTTTTTTGGTGCATTGGGAGCATTTACAGCACATAATTTAGTATTCAATGGTTTTGGAGTTGCCTCCATAATATTATCCTCTTTCTTTTTTGTTTTAGGTGTGAACCTGTTTTTTTCAAAGCCCGTTTTTTCAATATCAAAAAATGTAAAATATGTATTGATTTCTTTACTCATTCTCAGTACAAGTTTGGCTTTTGTAACAGGTCAAAGTCAATTAAGTTGGGGAGGTGCAGTTGGAAATTACATAAATAAATGGATGAATGCCACTATTGGTAGTTTGGGTACAGGTTTAATATTATTAATGTTGTATTTTATTTATTTTATTTGGAAATTCAATCCCAAATTTAGTTTGCCTGAACAAAAAAATATCATTCCAAATCAACCCCTTGATACAGCTGGTAATGAAAGTAAATTATTTATTGATGTTGATTTGGTTACTAAAGAACATGAATTAAAATTAATTGAGCCTGTTGATGCTAATTCTGGGAACAAACTTAAATCTGATACGGGAATAGTTTCTGTTTTATTACCAGACGAAGAACAAATCAGTTTTAATATCGATGAAAAAAATGAAGATGAAATTGACCCAGAGCATGTGTCAAGATTTGAAGAAGTGGTTAATGTTCCCAAACAAAAATTCTCTCCAAAGCCATTAACTGATTTGCCTTTAGAAATTAATGATGTAGAAGAGGAAACAAATACTAAACCAGATAAATCTACAACTGATGTAATGGCTAATTACGAGCCTACTTTAGACTTAAGTAATTATAAATATCCTTCCATTGAATTATTAGAAACACATGGTAGTGAAAAAATTATTCATGACCCCACAGAATTAGAAACAAATAAAAATCAAATCATATCTACTCTAAAAAATTATGATATCGATATTCAAAGAATTGCAGCAACAGTTGGACCAACAGTTACACTTTATGAAATTGTTCCTGCACCTGGGGTAAGAATAAGTAGAATAAAAAACTTGGAAGATGATATTGCTTTAAGTTTAGCAGCTTTGGGCATTCGTATCATTGCTCCAATTCCAGGAAAAGGAACAATAGGTATTGAAGTACCTAATATAAAAAAGACTGTAGTGAGTATGAAATCGCTACTCAGCAGTGAAAAATTTCAAAAAAATAATTTCTCTCTTCCAATAGCTATTGGTAAAAAAATCGATAACGAAAATTTTATTGTTGATTTAACCACAATGCCACATTTATTAATGGCAGGGGCAACTGGACAGGGAAAATCTGTTGGTATCAATACCATTTTAGTTTCTTTATTATTTAAAAAACATCCATCTCAATTAAAATTAGTTTTAGTAGATCCTAAAAAAGTAGAATTGAGTTTGTATAAGGTAATTGAAAAACATTTCTTGGCAAAATTGCCAGGTGAAGATGAAAGTATTATTACCGATACAAAAAAAGTAGTTTACACACTAAATGCTTTGTGTATTGAAATGGATAATCGATACGATTTGTTGAAAGAAGCAGGTTGTAGAAATATTCGAGAATACAATGAAAAATTTGTTGCCAGAAAATTAAATCCACAAAAAGGACATCAATTTTTACCATTCATTGTTTTAGTAATTGATGAATTTGCCGATTTAATTATGACTGCAGGCAAAGAAATTGAAATGCCAATAGCTCGTTTAGCTCAATTAGCACGTGCTGTTGGAATTCATTTAATTATTGCTACACAAAGGCCTTCAGTGAATATTATTACAGGTACTATTAAAGCTAACTTCCCTGCCCGAATTGCATTTAAAGTATCTAGTAAAATTGATAGTAGAACAATTTTAGATGTGGGTGGGGCCGAACAATTAATTGGTAAAGGAGATATGCTGATTAGTTATAATGGCGAAATTACTCGTTTGCAATGTGCTTTTGTTGATACACCAGAAGTGGATAGAATTTGTGAGGAGATTGGTAAACAACAAGGATATCCAGAACCATTTTATTTACCTGAATATGTAGATGAAAAAGAGTTGGACAGCAAAGAATTTGACGTTAACGATAGGGATCCTTTGTTTAATGATGCAGCCAGATTAATAGTACAAAATCAAGTAGGCAGTACTTCATTAATTCAAAGAAGAATGAAGCTTGGATATAATAGAGCTGGCAGATTAATGGATCAATTAGAACAATCAGGTATTGTGGGGCCAAACTTAGGCAGCAAGGCAAGAGAAGTACGTTTTAAAACAGATGCTGAGCTAAACGAATTTTTATCGAACTCATAATATCTACTTTATATTTAAAAACTAACTTTTCATTAACTACATTACTACTATTTTTGTTGATTATGTGGATGATTTGTAAAAAAGAATGGCAACAATTTTTTAATAGTATCACAGGCTTTGCAGTAATTGCTTTGTTTTTAATTTTAAATGGACTTTTACTTTTTGTTTTTCCAGAAACTAGTATTCTAAATTTTGGTTATGCTTCCCTTTCAAGTTATTTCAATTATGCTCCTTGGGTATTGTTGTTTTTAATTCCTGCAATTACAATGAGAAGTTTTCCTGAAGAATATAAATCAGGAACCTTTGAACTCATTAAAACACTTCCAATCTCAGATTTCAAAATTGTTATGGGCAAATATTTTGGATGTTTGTTGATAGGCTTAACTGCTGTATTGCCTACAATAGTTTATGCTTTTTCTGTTCAGGCTTTAAGTTCAAATGAAGGAATTGATTTTGCTGCAACTTCAGGCAGTTATTTGGCATTATTCTTTTTAATTGCTGTTTATACTGCATCAGGTATTGCTGTTGCAAGCTTTACAAATAATACTGTGGTAGCTTTTATTGCTGCTGCTTTTATTTGTTTTTTATTATATAATGGTTTTAATGCAATCAGTAAATTGCCTATTCTTAAAGGATTGTACGATTATGTAATTGAATTATTAGGCATTAATTTTCATTATAAAAGTATGAGTAGGGGAGTAATAGATACCAGAGATGTGATTTATTTTATTAGTGTAATTGGTATTTTATTAATGGTTACACAGAAAAAAATTATGAATAAAATTAGCTAGTGCTTTTGTAAAAGCAATTTAACTACATGCAACAAATTTTTAAACATAAATATTGGTGGATTTTTTTAATAGTTGGCTTTGCAGCCATTATTTATCTTTCATCAATTATTCATTCAAAAATTGATTTAACAGCTGAAAAAAGATTTTCTATTAGCAATGCAACTAAAGATTTATTAAAAAATTTAGATGATAAAGTTGAAGTGCAAGTTTTTTTAACTGGAAACTTAAGTTCTGGTTTTCGAAAATTAGAAATAGCAACAGAAGAATTACTTTCAAGTTTTAGAGATGAAAGTAATGGTAAACTTTCTTACACATTTAAACGCCCTGGTGAAGGACTATCTGATACCTTAAAGTCAATGTTATATGATAGTTTATTGAGTATTGGTGTTCGACCCTTTAATAATGAATTGAATAGAGAAGAAGGAGAAAAAACCGAACAACTTATTTTTCCTGCTGCAATTATTCGATACCAAGGAAAGTTGAAAGTAGTAGATTTAATGAGTGGGAAAAGTGGTGCTGATGAAGAAAGCAGTTTAAATTATAGCGAAGCTTTATTAGAATTTAAATTTGATGATGCCATTGATAAACTAATCAAAAAAAAATTCCCAATAGTTGCCTATGCTGTTGGAAATGGCGAACCAATAAACCCCACTGTACAAGATTTGGTAACTACACTAAGTAAAAATTATAGAACAGGCATTTTTGATTTGAAGAAAGGTATTTTAAATGCTGATACTATACAAGCATTAGTTATTGTAAAACCCTCATTGCCATTTACCGAAATTGATAAAATAAAGATTGACCAATATGTAATGCAAGGTGGTAAAGTATTGTGGTTTGTAGATAAATTGTATGCAGAATTTGATAGTTTATTAAGAAGCCGTTCCGACTTTATTGCATTCGATAAAAACTTAGAACTAGACGATTTATTATTTAAATATGGGGTTCGAATTAATAGTGATTTAGCTCAAGATTTAAGTTGTGCAAAACAACCTTTAGTTATTGGAAACTCTGGTGGCCAACCACAAATTGAAAGAATTCCATTTCCATATTATCCTTTACTAATAAATCCTTCAGGTCATCCCATTTCAAGAAATTTGGATCATGTGTTGAGTATTTTTCCTTCAAGCATCGATACTGTAAAAGCAGAAGGTATTCAAAAGACAATTTTATTATCGACCGATACAACCAGCAGAACAATAAGTTCACCAAATATTGTTACACTGCAAAGTATAAAATCAGAGAACGATTTAAGATATTTCAATAAAAGTTATTTACCTGTTGCAGTTTTACTCGAAGGTAAATTCAAATCATTATATGCCAATCGTTTTACTCAAGCTATGAAGGATACTGTTAAAAACTATACTGGAATTGATTTTCTAATAAGTGGAGCAAAAGAAAGTAAACAAATTATTGTTAGTGATGGAGATTTGGTTACGAATGTAGTTACTCAATCTCAAGGAGCATTAACAATGGGTACACAGCAATTCGAAAATTATCAATTTGCTAACAAAGAATTTTTATTAAACTGTTTAGATTATTTAGTAGGAAATGCTGCCATTATTGAAACTAGAAATAAAGATTTTACACTTCGACTCTTAGATAAAACTAAAGTTCGTGAACAAAAAACCATGTGGCAATTGTTCAATGTTTTAATACCTGTTTTGCTAGTGCTTATTTTTACATTTGCACTTCAATATCAACGAAGAAAAAAGTTTACCAGTTCATCAAATTAATTTTAAAAAAATTGAGCCCAGATCAAATTACCTATCTTGTTTTTTCAATCGTAATTTTTATTGCATTAATAATCGATTTAGGTTATCTCAGCAAAAAAAATACCATCATTAGCACTAAAACTGCTTTATTACAAACCATATTTTGGGTTAGTTTGGCGTTTGCTTTTTTTATTTTCATGTGGTATGAAGAAGGCAAAATTACTGCAGTAGAATTCATCAGTGCTTATTTAATGGAATGGAGTTTAAGCATTGATAATATTTTTGTTTTCATCATCATATTTTCTGCATTTAAAGTAAGTTCAAATTATTATGCCAGAGTTTTATTGATTGGGATTTTAATGGCCATTATTTTTAGAATTTTATTCATTACTCTTGGTCTTGCTTTGGTTCAAAAAGCTCAATGGACATTATATTTATTTGGATTGTTTTTAGTTTATACTGGCTACAAAATGTTTTCGTCTACTGAAGAAAATGAATTCAATCCTCAAAAAAGTAAAGTTTACAAGTGGATGCTAAAGTATTTACCCATCACACTTGAAGATGGAGATGGTAAATTTATGATTCGTAAAAATGGTAAACCAGTGTATACCTCATTATTTGTGGTAGTTATTATGTTGGCTATAACAGATTTGGTTTTTGCATTAGATTCTATACCTGCAGTATTAGGAATTTCTAGAAATAATATTGTAATTTATACATCAAATATTTTTGCTGTGTTAGGTTTAAGAAGTCTTTTTTTCTTACTAAAGGGAGCAGTTACAAAATTCGATTTTCTACAACAAGGTATAGCCATTGTTTTAATTTTTATAGGGTTAAAAATGCTTTTTGAGCATTATTTAGAAACTTGGGTTAGTAAGAGTGAAATGATTTTTATATCACTCTTAGTAATCGTTACTTGTATTCTTGGTTCAATAGTTTATTCCATTCAAAACAATAGAAAAAATGGTGATTAAAAGTAAAGTCGACTTCAAACATTAGCTGTGTAGCCTTATCTTCGCAACGCAAAAAAATAATTATGAATTTACACGAGTATCAAGCTAAAGAATTATTAAAGAATTATAAAGTTCCAGTACAAGAAGGCATAGCTGTTGCTCATGTTTCAGCTGCTGAAGATGCTTATAAACAAATAGCCTCTCAAACCAATAATAAGTTTGCTGTAGTTAAAGCTCAAATTCATGCAGGTGGTAGGGGAAAAGGAAAAGTGAAAGAAACAGGAATGAATGGTGTTAAAGTGGGTAAATCGGTTGAGGATATTAGAAGTTTTGCTGAAGGAATTTTGGGTGGCACATTGGTTACTATTCAAACTGGGCCAGCTGGTAAAAAAGTTTCTAAAATATTAGTTGCTCAAGATGTGTATTATGATGGACCAAATAAAACCAAAGAATTTTATTTATCTATTTTGTTAGATCGTACTGCCGGACAAAATGTAATTATGTATAGTACAGAAGGTGGAATGGATATTGAAGAAGTGGCACACAATACACCAGAAAAAATTTATAAAGAATTGGTTCATCCAAGTGGAGGATTACAACCATTTCAAGCACGTAAAATTGCTTTCAATCTTGGATTAAGTGGCGAAGCCATGAAAAATTGCATCAAGTTTGTAACTAACTTATATAATGCTTATGTTGATTTAGATTGTGGTATGATAGAAATTAATCCACTTTTTAAAACTAGCGATGAAAAAATAATTGCTGTTGATTGTAAAATGAATATTGATGATAATGCATTAACACGTCATCCCATTATTTCAGCTTTAAGAGATACAAGTGAAGAAGATCCTACAGAAGTTGAAGCAGGTGAATACAATTTAAATTTTGTAAAACTTGATGGCAATGTAGGTTGCATGGTTAATGGTGCTGGATTAGCTATGGCTACTATGGATATGATAAAATTAAGTGGGGGAGAACCAGCAAACTTTTTAGATGTGGGTGGTTCTGCTAATGCACAAACAGTTGAAGCAGGATTTAGAATAATTATGAAAGATCCCAATGTAAAAGCTATTTTAATTAATATTTTTGGAGGTATTGTACGTTGTGATAGAGTTGCAGCGGGTGTTATTGAAGCATTTAATAAATTAGGTAATATTAATATTCCAATTATTGTTCGCTTGCAAGGAACGAATGCAGAAGAAGCCAAAAAATTAATTGATGAAAGTGGATTAAAAGTTCAAAGTGCCATTTTGTTAAGTGAAGCTGCAGCTTTAGTGAAACAAGCTGTTGCTTAATTTTCTATAAAATTTAATAACAATTAGCCATTCAAATCCTAAATGGCTTTTTTGTTTGTGGGAATAATCAAACTGCAAGTTTATATTTTATCAGCTTTTCCTTAGGTTTGTGCTATGCATTCGTTTAAAGACTTATCTATTTTATTTGCTCAGCATTTCGATAAAAGTCATTTTCCTTCATCACCAAATAATTTGTATGACCCATGTAATTATTTTTTGCAAATTGGTGGTAAAAGAATAAGACCAACTTTGTGTTTATTGGGAAATGAACTTTTTGATGAAATTCATATCGACTCATACCATATCGCTACTGCTGTAGAACTTTTTCACAATTTTACCTTGGTGCATGATGATATGATGGATGCAGCTTCGCTTCGAAGAGGTATGCAAACTGTTCACACAAAATACAATAGTAATATTGCATTATTAAGTGGAGATGTGATGTTGATTAAAGCATATGAGTATCTCAATAAAATTCAACCTCAATATCTACAAAGCATCTTACAATTGTTTAATAAAACAGCTATTGAAGTTTGTGAAGGTCAGCAATTAGATATGGATTTTGAAAATCAACAAGAAGTTTCTTTGGCTGAGTATATTAAAATGATAGAATTAAAAACTTCAGTTTTATTAGCTGCTGCTTTGCAAATGGGTGCAATTATTGGTGGTGCAAGCGAAGGGAACTGTAACCATTTATATCAATTTGGTTTAAATCTAGGAATCGCATTTCAAATTCAAGATGATTATTTAGATGCTTTTGGAGATCCAGAAAAATTTGGTAAGGAAGTTGGTGGCGATATCAAGCAAAATAAAAAAACATTTTTGTTATTACATTCTTTAGAAGTTGCATCATCAACTCAAAAAGAAAAGTTATATCAATTGATGAAAGAAAATCCTTCAAATAAAGTAGAACAAATTTTAGAAATATATAATGCTTGTAATGTTCAAGAATGGACCAAAAATTTAAAGCAAAAATATTTTGATACTGCACTGCAACATGTAGAAGATATTGCAGTGGTTTCATTGCGTAAAAAACCTTTAATAGAATTAGCACATTATTTAATTGATCGGGAGCATTAATTAATTTGTTGATTGTGAATTGAAAAAAATATTGAATAAAAATTGAAATAAAACTACATGATTTCATCTCTTTTCAGAAAAAAAAATATTGAAAAAATAGTTGCAGATGCTGCATCAAGTGAAGCACACTCAGGTGGTTTAAATAGAGTACTTACTGTAAAGGATTTAACTATGATGGGCATTGCTGCAGT
>JANPAT010000282.1:0-5634 GCA_031430075.1 Chitinophagaceae bacterium
TTCCATTTGCTGTAAAACAAGCACTTCCTTGATGCATTCCATCTGCAGTTGGTAAGTTTAATTTTTCTACAGATAATCCAGCTAATCCATTAGCTGATGTAAATACATCATTATTATGTACAACTTTCTTTTGTTTGTTTACAACTATAGTATCAGGTCGTGAAGATGTAAAATACAATTTGTTATTAATTACATAAGGAGCTGTGTTTTGGCCATGCTCTGTTGTATTAATGCCCTGTGGCATTTTTTTAACGACATAGAGTTTTTGTTCATTGCTTTTCATTTGTGCAACAATGAATTTCAAATTTTTTAATTCATCCTTAGCTTTTTTACTATATTCATCATCAACTTTATAATTTTCTAAAAACTCTGTAAAAGCAGTTTCTGCTGCATCGTATCTTGCTAATGCTCTTAAACAAACTGCATGATTATATGAAGCGATGGGGTATTTAGTTTTATCAACTTTTGCATACCAAGGCTCTGCATTAAAAAAATTATTTAAATTATAATAGCATTCTGCAATTCTGTTGGTAACACTATTTAAAACATCAGTTTCTGGAATCATAGGTGGCTTTTGTGTAGCACCTTTTTTTAATGGGGCTGGCTTAACTGAATAAGGGTTATAATCAATATTTATTTTGCCAGGACCTTTTTTATCTGTTAAAAATCTTTCATAATAAATTGCAGCAGATTGCCAATCGCCAACAGCATAAAATTTATCTGCTTCTCTTTTATAATCCTTTATATATTGAGCATTAACAGTAGTTATAGAAGATAAAAAAATAAGTAGCAATATTGACTTCATCAATTTCATGAGTAATTATTTCTGTATGATTAAAATGTTTTTATGTCGATTAATTTTTATGTATTTAAAAATTATAGTCTAGGACAAATAAATGGTTGATCGGTTAAACTTTTTCTTGTTTTACCAGTAAATGAAAGTGATAATTCAAAACTGTTTGTTGCACCAGCAACTTTACCTAAGTCAGATGCATTAACATCATAGCTTAATCCTAATACAAAATCTTTATAATAAAATCCTGCAAAAGGTACTAATGCATCTTTAAATCTATAATTTGCTCCACATAAAAAATCGAAACCTTCACCACCTTTAATTTGTGCATATGCACCAATCATTTTTTCCTCAGCAGTTCCTTGTTTTAAATACAATGCATTTGGAGTAATACTTACATTATCACTAACATTAATTCTAACACCACCATGGAATGTTAAACGCATGGGAACTTTTGAATCAGAATTCGCTGTAAACTTATCGATGGGTTGTGTAATATGACCAACAGAAAAACCTAGAAATGCATTTGATTTTTTATAAGGTGTTGCATCAAAATATAGAAACCCTATTCCTAAATCTAAAGCAGTTTGTGCTGGATTTTGAATGACTTCATTTGACAAAATAGATGGATCAAAACCACCTGGAACAACAGGATTATATTGATTGCCATATTTGAATTTCGATAAATCAAATCTTCTATTAATTGCACCACCATTTATTCCAATAGTTATATGATGTGATCCTTGCTTACCAAATTTAATTCCTGTATATGCAACAGATGCATAAGGAGTAAAATATTTATAGCCTCCATTGCCTGCAGATTGTTGAAAAAGTCCAACACCAAAATTTAAATTTTTTGTAGTAGCAATTTCTCCTGCAACTCCAATGCTAACAAAACCATTATCTATATTAGCCCATTGGCTTCTATAAATTGCAGCAACCCTATAATCGCCATCCATAACGCCTGTTAATGCTGGGTTTAACCATTGTGGGTACACATAATATTGTGAAAAATGTGGATCAACTTGAGCTTGCGTTTTAATTGAAATAAAAAGTGTTAAAAGAGCAAAAGCCGATTTGAATAATTTTTTTAGCATATGCGAGTGTTTTCAAAAAAGTAAATTCTTAAAAAGTGGATTACAAAATTATGTTTTCAGTCCAATTGATTAATATTTCTTTAACAAAAGATTTAAAAGAGGGCACTAAACTAAGCTAACCTTGTATAATTACAAAATGTAAAATTGAGGTTATGTTAATTCATTCAATTTTAGTAGAATAAATTCTTGTTTTTCAGTAATATTTTGAAATTTAAAATTTGATGTGAAATTTTTTGCTAATTTCTTTTAATGAATTTAAAACTTCATCTTCAACTGGAATTCCTAATTCTTTTCTTTTATCTGATATTAATCTTTCAGGGTCACCAGGAATTAATACTGGTTGGTTTTTGTCAATTGGTTTTGTTTGTCTGAACCTTTCTATCCATACATCCATTTTGGTTTTAAAAGTTTCAGCATCTTGAAAAGCGTCAATTCGCATGGCACCAAAAAAATGTCCCAACCCATCTCCAGGCATAAAACTTGGCATTTGAATATATGCTGGAAAAGGAGGAGCCCAAGGACCAAATGATGCACCACTTAGCACTCCAGAAAATATATCAACAATACTGCCTAATGCATATCCTTTATGGCTTCCATGGGTTTTATCACTACCAAGAGGCAATAAAGAGCCTCCTTTTTTTAAAATATCTGACTCTTGTGTTTCAGTTCCATTTTTATCTTGTGCCCAGCCCGTTGGAATTAATTTATTTTGCCTTTGTGCAATTTCTAATTTTCCATTTGCTGCAGTAGTTGTGGCAAAATCTGCAACAAATGCTGGTTGTTTTTTTGCAGGAATGGCTACTGCAATTGGATTGGTGCCAAGCATTTTTTCTAATCCAAAAGTGGGTGCAACTAAAGCACTGGCATTTGTCATTGCAATACCAATCATATCATGTTCCAATGCAAGCATGGCATAATATCCTGCAATTCCAAAATGATTACTATTCTTAACACACACCCAACCAGTACCAACATTTTTTGCTTTTTCAATTGCAATTTTCATGGCTTTTGGAGCAGCAATTAAACCTAAAGCTTTATCTGCATCAACAGTTGCAGTTGATGGAGTTTGATGAACAATTTGTATGTTAGGATTTACATTTATTCTATTCGATTCCCATAACCTCACATAACCAATTAGTCTTGCAATACCATGACTATCAATACCTCTAAGGTCTGCATTAATTAAAACATCTGACGCAAGAGTTGCATCTTCTTCTGAGCAACCCATCTTCAAAAAAACATTTTTACAAAAGGAAAATAAATATTGCTGTGAAAAAATTTGCATAAAAAATTATTCAATTTTTATTCAAAGGGAAAAAGGTAAATCAATAAAACAAACTTCCTATTAATTTTTATATTTTGTTTTTTTGTTTAAAAAACATTTATTTTGTTTCTATTCTTACAAAGAAAGAATAAAAACTTTATGCTGCTAGCAGTTTCTCCTTATAATGATAACAAAGTAGAATTAAAAGAAATACCATATTCACATATTGTTTTAAAACGAATTATGGATATTGTAATTTGTTTGCTAGTTATGCCAATTGCATTCCCTTTAATTCTTATTGGAAGTATTGCAATGTTCTTTAGTTCTAAGGGTCCCATTCTTTTTAGGCAAAAGCGTGTTGGATTAAATGGCAACTCTTTTACTATGTATAAAATTAGAACAATGGTACATAGTAAAAATGGATATCTTGACCATACAGTAAAAGATGATTCGAGAATTACAACAGTTGGAAGTATTTTAAGAAAGACTAAGATAGATGAACTGCCTCAACTATTTAATGTTCTAAAAGGAGATATGAGTATTATTGGTCCAAGGCCTGAAAGAATTGATATTGTTGAACATTTTTCTAAACTAAACAAATATTATACACTTCGTCATAACATAAAACCAGGCATTACAGGTTGGGCACAAATACATAAGCCTATGGCTACGCCTGAAGAAAATTTAGAAAAATTAGAATACGATTTATACTACATCAACAATCATTCATTAAAGCTGGATGTTGAAATTTTGGCAAGAACAATTGGTGTGGTGAAAAATTTAGAAAGTCTTTAATTTTTTTTAAAAGCATTTATAACTTCAATAATATTTGGATATGTTTTTTCCAAGTATTTATTCAAGTTGTTGAAACTAATCCAAATAATTTGTTCAATATCTTCTTCGGTTTGAGGAGTTAATATTTCTAAAGAACTCGATTTCATTTTATACCACCAAGTTTCCTTAACTACATCTTCATTCAACCATTTATCAAAGTATTGATGTTTAGTTTTACAGAGAAATTTTTCAAGAGTGCAATTTTGAACTCCTGTTTCTTCTTTTACTTCTCTTAAAGCACAAGTTTCAATACTTTCTGCTTCATCTAATTTTCCTTTAGGCAAATCCCAATGATTTCTTCTATAAATAAAAAGAATTTCTTCATTTTCATTTATCACTAATCCACCGGCTGCAATTATTTTTTTTAAAAACATCTTTACAAAAAAAATCTTTTTAGTAATACCGAGCAAGTAAATTTGCTACATGAGTTCTGATATTTTTTTAGCCGAACAACTTTTAGAAATAAAAACTATTAAAGTAAATGTTCAACAACCTTTTCAATGGGCTAGTGGTTGGAAAAGTCCAATATACTGTGATAATAGAAAAGTATTGGCATATACTAAAATAAGGAAATTCATTGTTGATGAACTTTGTAATGCCATTAAAAGTAATTATGCAAGTGTTGAACTTATTGCAGGGGTTGCCACTGCTGGAATTGCATGGGGTGCTTTAGTTGCTAATGAATTGAATTTGCCTTTTTGTTATGTTAGGCCACAACCAAAATCGCATGGATTAAATAATCAAATTGAAGGTGATTATTCAACAAATCAAAAAGTAGTGGTTATTGAAGATTTAATTTCAACAGGAAAAAGTAGTATTAAAGTAATAGAAGTTTTGCAACAATTAAATTTAAATATTCTTGGATTAGCTTGTATTTTTAATTATGGGTTTAGAGATGCAGTAGATGCATTTGGGGAAATTAAAATTCCATTTTTATCCATTACCAATTTTGAAGTTTTGTTGCAAAAAGCAATTGAAAAAAATATTATTCAACCACAAGATTTAGAAATTATTAAAATTTGGCAACAAAATCCTGCATCATGGCAAGGGCAAGCTACAAAATAAATTATTATGAGCGAAGCAATGTATTATGGTTCGTATTTACAAACTGAAAAAATTCTTGAAAGTCAACACCCAGTTAGCTTTCGTGATGGAAATACACCAGCACACGATGAAATGCTTTTTATTATTATTCATCAGGCATATGAGTTATGGTTTAAACAAATTTTATTTGAATTAGATTATTGTAGTGGTGTTTTTGAACAAGAAACTATTAACGATAATTCTGAACAATTAAATTTAGTGAGGCACAGATTGCAAAGAATAATAAAAATTTTGCAACTCTTAAATCAACAAGTTGAGATATTAGATACTATGACTCCACTTGATTTTTTAGAGTTTAGAAATTTGCTCACACCAGCTTCTGGATTTCAAAGTAAGCAGTTTAGATTACTTGAAGCAAGATTGGGTTTACAAATGGAAAAAAGGCATGATAAAGATTATTATAAAAGAACCAATGAAGGTGGTTTTAATACTAAAGATTATAATGATATAAATAAAGTTGAAGAAAAATTATCTTTACAACAACTCGTAAATAATTGGTTGGAACGTTTGCCTTTTTTTGATGCAAAATATTGGGATGAAAA
>JANPAT010000283.1:0-1957 GCA_031430075.1 Chitinophagaceae bacterium
GCTTATATGCAATTGCGATTAGGTCCAAATCGTGTTGGACCCAAAGGAATGTTTCAAACTGTTGCAGATACAGTAAAATTAGTTTTCAAAGAAAGCTTAACACCCGATAAAGCAGATAAGTTTTTATTCAACCTAGCACCGTTTATTGTAATGATAGCAGCAATGCTTATACTTGCTCCAATTGCATTTGCAAAAGGTATTCAAATTTGGGATATCAATATTGGTGTGTTATACATCACATCAGTTTCTTCCATTGCAGTAATTGGTGTTTTAATGGCTGGTTGGGCAAGTGGCAATAAATATTCTTTATTAGGTGCTATGCGTAGTGGGGCACAAATTGTAAGCTACGAATTATCTGCAGGGCTTTCTATAATATCAATTGTAATATTAACAGGCAGTTTAAGTGTACAAGATATTATCAACTCTCAACAAAATGGTTGGTGGATTTTTAAAGGTCATATACCCGTATTAATTTCTTTCATCATTTTTATTATAGCAATTACTGCAGAAACTAATAGGGCTCCATTTGATTTAGCTGAAGCAGAATCTGAACTTACTGCTGGTTTTCATACAGAATATTCAGGTATGAAATTCGCATTATTTTTTTTGGCAGAATACATTAATATTTTTATTGGTTGTGCATTAGCTGCTACTTTATTTTTAGGAGGATGGATGCCTTTTCATTTGGGTAGTTGGTCGGCATTTAATCATATCATGGATTTTATTCCATCATCGATTTGGTTTTTTGGAAAAACGATTTTTTTAATTTTTTGTTTGATGTGGTTTAGATGGACTTTTCCAAGATTAAGAATAGATCAGTTATTAAATTTAGAATGGAAATATTTATTACCCATTAGTATGGTTAATTTATTATTAATAACATTAATGACCATTTTGGGTTGGCATTTTTAATTTTTAAACAAATATGTTTTTAAAAAATTATATAAAAGAAATTTATCAGGCAATAACATCTTTACTTAAAGGGATGAAGATGACTGGTTATTACTTTACCCATCATAAAGAAATAATTACTGAACAATATCCTGATAACAGAAATACTTTACAGTTAGCAGAAAGATTTCGAGGCGAAGTTGTTATGCCACACGATGAAAACAATGAACATGCATGCACCGGTTGTACAGCTTGTGAATTAGCTTGTCCGAATGGAACTATAAAAATTATTACCAAGTTTGATATTACACCAGAAGGGAAAAAGAAAAAAGCAATTGATGCATTTATTTACCATTTAGAATTATGTACCATGTGTAATTTATGTATAGAAGCATGCCCAACAGATGCTATTAAAATGAGCAATGCTTTTGAACATAGTGTTTACAATAGAAGAGATTTAACTAAAATATTAAATACACCAAATTCAAAAATTAGGGAGGGTATAGAATAATGAACGCATCTGTCATCATATTTTATTTTATTTCAGCATTAATACTTGTATCAGGAGTATTTGCTGTAACGGCTCGTAAAATTTTTCGTGCTGCAATTGGCTTGTTGTTTTCTTTAATAGGTATTGCTGCTTTATTTTTTTGGATGGATGTGAACTTTTTAGCAGCTGTACAAATTGTAGTTTATGTGGGGGGTATTGTAGTGTTGATTATTTTTTCAATTTTCTTAACCGATCAATCAGGTAACGAATTACCTAATCCAACTTTAGGTAGAAAAATATTTTCAATACTTGCAGCAGTGTTTGCCATTGCTTTTGTTTACCATCTTATTAATGGAAATAATTTTCATCAATCCAATGATGCTTTTGATAATAGTGTAAGAAGAATAGGAAATAATATGTTAGATACCAACACTACAGGTTATGCTTTACCATTTGAAGTGGTGAGTATTTTGTTGTTAGCTGCAATGATTGGTAGTATTGTTATTGCAATGAAAAGTAAAAATGTAGTACAAAAAAAACAGCTTTGATTTTATGTTTAATGAAATAACCATATCA
>JANPAT010000284.1:0-2047 GCA_031430075.1 Chitinophagaceae bacterium
ATATCTATTGCCTTTACCTAATTTTATAATTGCATCTTCTGGACAGGCACCAAAGCAACCATCGCATTCAAAGCAGTTGCCACAACTTAAACATCGTTGAGCTTCGTACCTAACTTCATTTTCTGGTAAACCTCCAATAACTTCTTCAAAACTTTTTATTGCAATTGCGGGCTCTAATTTTTCTTGTTCTTTTTGTGGAGCTTCTGTTTTGTACCACATGTGAAGCCTTTTATATGCAGCTGTTGGATGTTTGGGTTGTTTTTGAAAAGGTTCTCCTTTTAAATAAGCATCAATATATTTTGCTGCTTTTTTTCCATGACCTATTGCAATTGTTGCACTTCTTTCTCCAGGAATAATATCGCCACCAGCAAAAATTCCATCGTGGCCAGTCATTCTTTCATTATTGATAATTGGAGTACCATCTTCTTTAAATAATATACCAGCAATATTTTTTAAATAAAAATTATCAACTTCTTGTCCTAATGCTAGTATGAGAGAATCAAGATTGTAGGTTTCAAATTCACCAGTGCCCACTGCTTCTCTTTTTTCAACCTTCATTATTTCGACAGAGCAAACTTTATTTTCAATTGACTTAATCTGTCTTAAAAATTTTATTTCTACACCTTCAGCAATAGCATCATCAGCTTCAAAATCGTATGCTGGCATTAGCTTTATATCACCAGAATATAAAATAGTTGGTTCTGCACCTAATCTTTTTACAACTCGTGATAAGTACATGGCTAATTTTCCACCACCATAAATAATAACCTTTGCTCCATCTATTTGTACTAATCCTTGATGAAAAGTTTTTAAAAATTGAAATGCATCTAGAATTGGAGTTGATTGATCAAAATCGAAAGGTTCTTTTTTGCTAATATGAGCTCCAATACCTAAAAAAACAGCATCAAAATTTCCCAATTTTTTCTCTTCTATAATATCTTTAACTGGATGATTTAAATTAATTTTTACACCTAAAGATTCTATTCTTTTTATTTCTGAATGTAATATGTTTTTTGGTAATCTGTATTCAGGAATTCCAAATTCTAATAAGCCCCCTGCAAATGGAGCAGCCTCTGCAACTTCAACACTGTGGCCCATTTTAGCCAAATGCCATGCAGTTGTTAAGCCTGCTGCACCCGAACCAATTATTAATACTTTTTTATTTGATGGGATGATTTCAAATTCGGGTTGCCAATTTTCTTCAATGGCTTTATCGCCAATATATCTTTCAATGGCATGAATGCTGACCGTTGTATCAATATGGTTTCTGTTACAACCAGTTTCGCAAGGATGAACACAAACCCTACCCATGATTGCAGGAAAAGGATTGTCTTGAAGTATTTGTTGAAATGCTGATTTATAATCTCCTCTTTGTGCATGATCTAACCAGGCCTGAATGTTTTCGCCTGCTGGGCATGCACTGTTACAAGGCGGCATAAAATCTACATAAATAGGAATACGAGTTCTTAAATGTCCAGTACCTTCAGGATGGCTGGTGAGGTCAGTTGGTTTGGTGATGTCTGATGTTGACATTATAAATATTGATGGTTATAATTGTTGACCAAATTATAATAAATCAATATCTACTAAGTTGATATCATGCAGATTTGAACATGATAAAAATCATATTTTAATGAGTTTTTATAAACCTAATTTAGCAATGGCTTCTTGAGTTGCAATCAAACTAGCATCTTTTTTACTGAATGCTTTTCCTGTTGCTATTATTTCTGTATCAATTAAAATATTAATTGTAAAAACTTTTCTGGCTCCTTCTCTTCTTTCATCAGCAACATCAAACACTAGTTGCTTGTTTTGTTTATTAGCCCAGCCAATTAATTTATTTTTTAGATTAATATCAATGGCTTCTAAAGACTCCACATACATGTGTGGCATGATGATTTGTTTTATTACCCAGTCTTGAGTTTTGATGTAACCTTTATCTAAATAAATTGCTCCAATAATTGCTTCTAATGTGTTGCCAAAAATTTGACTATTTTTTAAAGTAGCATCAGATTTATTGTACAACATTAAATGTTTAATGCCCATT
>JANPAT010000285.1:0-1948 GCA_031430075.1 Chitinophagaceae bacterium
ATTTAACAGCCTCTTTAACTTTTTGTGCATTTTGTGCAGCATAACCACTCATTAAGATAGCAAGAGTATCAAGTGCTCCACCATTTTTTCTTAAATCTTTTTTCATGATGATCTTTGCTAAATGTGCACATTGTTCAAAACTTTCA
Source organism: Chitinophagaceae bacterium (assembly GCA_031430075.1). GTDB lineage: Bacteria > Bacteroidota > Bacteroidia > Chitinophagales > Chitinophagaceae > CAIVPM01. The sequence continues at coordinate 147 of JANPAT010000285.1, forward strand.
AATGCTTCTGTCCATTTCTGATTTCCATAAGCAATTCTTCCATCATTATAGAATTTATCATACATTAAGCCTAAAGGTTTCCAATTTATTGCAGGTGATGTAATTTGAGTCAAGCTAGGGTCAGCCTTTTCATAGGCTTTAAACCTTTCTAACCAACCATTGATAAGATTTGGGTATTGGGCAGCCAATGCTGCATTATTAATAACTTCAGCATCTAAAGTTAAACTCCAAATTAATACTTCAGGATCAGCAGCAACACTCGGATTTCCCATTAATTTATCAATTTCTTGTTTAGCTGCTTCTACTTTTCCAAGAATATAATTTTTAGTTACATTTTTAAGCATTTCATTGCCTTGCGAAAAACTTAAACTGTATAAAATAATACTGGCTAATAATGTTGTAATTTTTTTCATTATTGTTTATTTATTCATTATTGTTTTCTGTTTCAGTTGTTGATTCGTTTGCTGAATTATCTGGGCTAATTTCATTTTCTGAAACAACATTTTCATTTGGAATTATTGTTTCATCTTCCTCATCTTGTTCATCAATTTTTGAAATGGCTGCAATAGTATCACCACTATCTAATCTAATTAAAGTAACGCCCTGAGTTGCTCTTCCACTTGTTTTAATATTTGTAATTGGAGTTCTAATTGTTACACCAGATTGACATGTTATTAATAAGTCTTCAGTTCCGAACACGTCTAATATACCAACAAGCTTGCCAGTTTTTTCAGTTACATTAATTGTTTTAACTCCTTTACCTCCTCTATTGGTAATTCTATATACATCTTGTCCATCTTCATCAACAATCTTTGTTCGTTTACCAAATCCATTTTCACTAACTACTAAAATGGTTTTATCTTTTTCTTCTCGGCCAATACAAACCATACCTACAACTTCATCAGTTTCATCGTCAACTTCAATACCTCGTACACCAATAGAGCCCCTACCTGTTGCTCTAACTTTTTCTTCTGGAAAAAGAATGGCTCTTCCACTTTTAACTGCCATCATAATTTCACAATTGCCATCGGTTAAACGAGCTTCTAAAAGTTGATCACCTTCGTTAATTGAAATGGCATTAATACCATTTACTCTTGGTCTGCTAAAATCTGCTAAGTTCGATTTATTGATGATTCCTTTTTTTGTACAGAGTACAATATATTTATTAGCAATTGCATCTTTATCTTCTAGGTTTCTTACTTCGATAATAGCTCTTACTTTATCATCTGGAGGTATTTGAATTAAGTTTTGAATAGCTCTACCTTTACTGTTTTTTTCTCCCTCAGGTATTTCGTAAACTTTTAACCAAAAACATCTGCCATGTTCTGTAAAGAATAACATGGTATCGTGAGTTGATGCAACAAATAAATGTTCTACATAATCTTCTTCTCTTGTTTTTGCACCCATTGCACCACGTCCACCTCTTCGTTGCTGACGATATTCACTTGCAGTAGTTCTTTTTACATAACCTAAGTGAGAAATAGTTATAATTACATCTTCTTCTTTAATAAAATCAAGCATATTCACTTCATCGGCTAAATATTGAATTTCACTTTTACGTGGCTCTCCAAACTTTAATTTAACTTCAAGTAATTCAGTTTTTATTAAATCGAATCTTAAATCTTCACTAGCTAATAAATCTTTTAATCTACCGATGGTTAACATTAAACCATTGAATTCATCAATGATTTTTTCGCGTTCCATTCCTGTTAAACGTTGCAACCTTAATTCAAGAATGGCTTGTGCTTGTTTTTCAGATAAGCCAATTACTTGTTGGTAATGTTTAGCTGTTTCTTCAGTAA
>JANPAT010000286.1:0-4589 GCA_031430075.1 Chitinophagaceae bacterium
AAAATTAAGGATTTATTTTTAAACCCAAATTATGCAAACGATTTGGGTGTACAACTAAAAGCATAGTTTTTTGTTAAACAAATGTGAATTAACAAGCAATAAACTATATTTTTAGAAAACTATTAAAGAGGCACATTGTAGAAAAAATAATTTGACCCTTTGATAACTTTAAAGTTACCTTCGCTTTGTTGATTAAAGACAGAAAAATAATATTTCACTGAAAGCATTTTGCTGAGTTTTATATTGAACAAACGACAAATGTTCAAGAGAAAATTGAGTTTGTGTTAAAGATTGTTAGAACAGTTGATAAAATTCCAAAGAAGTATTTTGACCATTTGACTGGTACTAAAGGACTTTTTGAAATTCGAGTAGAAAGTGAAAGTACCATTTTTAGAATATTTTGCTGTTTTGACGAAGGCAATCTTGTAATACTTTTCAATGCTTTTCAAAAAAAATCTCAAAGAACACCAGTAGAAGAAATCAAGTTAGCAGAGAAGCTTCAAAAAGAATACTTCATTCAAAAGTTAGAAAAGCAAAAGACAGAGCAAATTTTATTGAAAAATCAAAAAAACAAACCAAATGACAAAAAATCAAAAAGATAAAATACTTGCTACAACAAACTTTGATGAGCTATTACAAGTAAAGTATGGAGCAATTGGAACTAAAAAAAGAGATGAATTTGAAACCAAATCTCAGTATTTCGTAATTAGTGAAATGCTAAAAGAGTCAAGACTTGAAGCAAAAATGACACAAGAACAACTTGCCGATAAAGTTGGAACTAAAAAAAGTTACATCTCGAGACTTGAGAATGGCAAATGTGATATTCAACTTTCGACACTTTACAAAATATTTGAATTTGGACTTGGGAAAAAAGTGAATCTCTTATTTGGATAGATGAAAGTAAAACTATGCCCAACATTAAGTTTGGCATTATTGAGGCTTGACGAATATTGCCTCAGCATTTGTTTGTCTCGTCCTGAAATAGGTTTACACAAGGGGTATCGTACGGGTTTTACTGTACAGTTTTTTTAAGGTTGTTTAATAATTAATTTCATACAAAAAAAAGCTTAGTAGAGTTGACGATTATTTAACTGTTGCATCAACTACAACTGTTGCTTCTGTTTGTTCTTGCAAAGAGTTTTTATTTTGCACTTCAATTTCTTCTATAAATACAGCGTATTGCGATGGAAAAATTTTTCTTCCGGTAAATACAGCATACACTTTGGTAAAGCAAGCTCCAAAATATAAAATCATAGCAGAATAATATACCCAAAGCAAAATAATTACTACCGAACCTGCAGCACCATATACACCACCAGGGTTGCTTTTGCCTAAATAAAAGCCAATGGCAAATTTACCCAGCATAAATAATATGGCAGTGGTAAATGCACCTGCACGTACATCTTTCCATTCAATTTTTGCATCGGGTAACAATTTATAAATCACACCAAATAAAAAAGATGTAATTATAAAAGTGAGCAACAAATTAACGGCATACGTTATAAATACTGAGCCTTCGGGCAAAAATGCTATTAATCGAAGCATAATTAAATCCATCACTGCACTAATTACCAATGAAACCATAAGTATAAAACCTAGTCCTAACACCATGGATAAACTTAATATTCTGTTGAGTAAATATTTAAGCCAGCCTTTACGTGGCTTAGGTTTTAGCTGCCAAATACTGTTGATAGAAGTTTGTATTTCTGTAAATACACCTGTTGCCGAAAAAATTAAAACAGATATACTAAATACCGATGCAAATAAATTGGTTCCTGATTTTGAAGCATTGCGTAAAATGTCTTGAATTTGTGTTGCAGCATCAATACCTACAAAAGCCTGAATTTGCCCAATAAGATTACCCTCAAGAGCATCTCGTTCGTAAAAAATATTACCCACACCAATAACAATCAATAAAATGGGTGCCAGTGAAAAAAAAGTATAAAATGCCAATGCTGCACTTTTACTGGTTACACTATTATCGATAAATAGAACAAATGTTTGCTTAATAATTTGCCAGTTACTTACAATTCGTTTATACATACTCTTGGTAAGATAGTCTGTTTTATGCGGATTACTGTTTAAATTATTGAATGGATAGTTAATTATGCAACAAGCATTTTTGAAATTCGTTTAAATAAATACTTATTATTTTTAATATCACAAACGCCATCAACTCCTTTTACCACATAATAATTGCTATGAAAATTGATGCTACACTGAAAGATAAGGCTACAGCATTGGTTTCTATCACAAGAAATATTACTTAACTCTTATTGATTTTGTTCACCAACAAATTACCTAACGAAAAGATTTTTGAGAAAAGGATGCATCCTCAGCTATACAATGCTTTTAGATTTGAAATTATAATAAAGTTGCTTCAAGCAAAAAATAAAAGTTTCTCAGAGCTGATTAAACATTTGTAGTTTCTATAAACTTTTGTACTAAATTTTTACTTAAGTATTTACTAAGCTCCAACATCGCAAACACTTGATGCGTTGGCTGCAACCCTTATGACCTCACGTAATTAAGACTATCTTTGCCCATGCCTGCAAATCAATTTAACACATTAGGTTTAACAAACGAGCAGGTAATTCGAGCAAGGGAAAAATTTGGACAAAACAAATTAGATTACAAAAAAGAGAACAGTTTTTTCGACACTTTAAAACGCATTGCCCAAGACCCAATGATAATTTTATTATTGGTGGCTTCTTCCATTTACTTCATCAGTGGTAAAACGGGTGATGGAATTTTCATGATTTCTGCCATTATTTTCATCACGTCAATTTCATTATATCAATATTCTAGAAGTAAAAATGCTTTAGAAAAGCTGAAAGACTTTTCACAGCCTAATTGCAAAGTCATTCGCAATGGAAATGTCGAAGAAATAAAAAGCGAGGACTTGGTAGTTGGTGACAGCCTGATGGTTGAAGAAGGTACTTCTATTACGGCAGATGGCACTATCATCCATTCCAACGATTTTTCAGTGAACGAATCTATACTCACAGGCGAATCATTTGCTGTTTTTAAAGATAAAGACAAAGAAGATAAATTTATTTACAGTGGCACAACCGTTGCCAGTGGCTTAGCTATTGCAACAATAACAGCTATTGGCAATGAAACCAAATTAGGCAAAATTGGAAAAAGTTTAGAAAGTATAAATGAAGAAAAAACACCATTGGAAATACAAATCGCAAATTTTGTAAAGAAGATGGCAATTGCAGGTGCAATTGTTTTTGTTATTGTTTGGGCAATTAATTATTGGCATTCTCAAAATCTAATGAGTAGTTTGTTGCAGTCACTCACTTTAGCCATGAGCATTTTACCCGAAGAAATTCCAGTTGCTTTTACCACTTTTATGGCATTGGGTGCATGGCGTTTAATGAAAATGGGTATTGTGGTAAAGCAAATGAAAACGGTAGAAACATTAGGCAGTTCAACAGTTATTTGTACAGACAAAACAGGCACGATAACAGAAAATAAAATGAGTTTGGCAAAACTATTTTTACTATCATCAAACAAAATATCTCATCCCCAAGATCAATTAACAGATGATGAAAAACAACTTATAGAATTGGCCATGTGGGCAAGTGAACCTATTCCGTTTGACCCAATGGAAATAGCATTGCACCAAGCTTATAAAGATGTTATAGAAAAAGATGAACGGACAGCTTACAAACTAAAATACGAATATCCATTAGGTGGCAAACCACCAATGATGACACATATATTTGAGAACGATAAAGGCAACAAAATAATAGCAGCCAAGGGTGCACCCGAAGCATTGATTAATGTTTCAAAACTTGCAGAAACTGATAAGCAACAAATACATTCAGCCATTCAATTATTGGCAACTGATGGTTATAGAGTGTTAGGTGTGGCAGTATCAAAATTTGAGAGTAACGATTATCCAGCATCACAACAAGATTTGCCTTTTCAATTTAAGGGAATAGTTGCCTTTTACGACCCACCTAAAAAGAACATTCAAAAAGTATTGGAAGATTTTTATAATGCAGGTATTTCTGTAAAAATTATAACAGGCGATAATGCAGCAACTACAGTAGCCATTGCAAAGCAAATTGGATTTAAGGGTTATGAAAATAGTATTACGGGTGATGATCTGATGAAATTGGATGAAGCTAATTTGAAAACCTGTGTGGCTAACACATCCATTTTTACCCGAATGTTTCCCGAAGCAAAATTAAAAATTATCAATGCCTTAAAATCCAATAATCAAATTGTTGCAATGACAGGTGATGGCGTAAATGATGGACCAGCCTTAAAAGCTGCCCACATTGGTATAGCAATGGGTAAAAAGGGAACAGAAATAGCCAAACAAGCTGCCTCATTGATTTTGTTGGAAGATGATTTATCAAAAATGGTTGATGCAATAGCAATGGGAAGAAAGATTTATGCTAACCTAAAAAAAGCAATTCAATATATTATATCCATACACATTCCAATAATACTAACAGTATTTATTCCTTTGGCTTTAGGATGGGTTTATCCCAATATTTTTTCGCCCATCCATATTATTTTTTTAGAAATAATAATGGGACCAACTTGTTCTATTATTTATGAAAATGAAC
>JANPAT010000287.1:0-3221 GCA_031430075.1 Chitinophagaceae bacterium
AAAGGACAAGTAAATGCAAAAGCATTTTCACCAGTTTTTTTTCTGATGATTTCTGTACCAGTTACAATATTTCCCCATTGGTCACTACCCCCCATTTGAAGTTTACAATTTTTGTTTTGATACAACCAATAAAAATCGTAACCCTGAACTAATTGATAAGTAAACTCTGTAAAACTCATTCCATTTTTTCCCCCTAATCTTTTTTTCACACTATCCTTACTCATCATGTAGTTTACAGTAATATGTTTACCTACATCACGTATAAAATTTAAGAAACTAAAGTCTTTAAACCAATCGTAATTATTTACAATTTCAGCAGCATTAGGTTTTGAGGAATCAAAGTCTAAAAACTGTTCAAGCTGTGTTTTTATTTTAGATAAATTATAATTCAACACCTCTTCACTCAACAAATTTCTTTCTTCACTTTTACCACTTGGGTCTCCAACCATGCCTGTTGCACCTCCAACCAATGCAAAGGGTTTATGACCAAATTTTTGTAAATGAACCAATAATATTATGGGCACTAAACTACCAATATGTAAACTATCGCCTGTAGGGTCAAAGCCAATATAAGCAGTAGTTAACTCTTTATTCAATTGTTCTGCTGTGCCTGGCATAATATCTTGTATTAAGCCTCTCCATTGTAATTCTTCAATCAAATTCATTAAAATATTTTATTAATTTTATTTCAAATCTAGGTTCAAAAAAATGTTTACAACTCATTAAAAAAGTGTGAACAAAAGTAACATAAAATTAATCTATGAAGCTTTTTTCAAGTTTATCTTTGCCACTCGCAAGAAAATATTTCGAAAAAATGACTTGTATATGCTCATAATAAGGATGAGCGTTTCTAAAGTTTACCTTAAATAAACTACTACAAGTGAATGAATCTTTATTAAAACTTCATTCATTTGTGTGTTGAAAATATTAGAATTGAACACACGATTATATATATCAAAAAATGAACTTTTCGATACCACATCTCACCATGTAAACAAGAGTTTTAAACAACTGGGTCTACAAACAAGTGCACAAGTTTATGTTTGTTTTGATGTGTTTAATATTACCGAACAAGAACTAGCACAATCTTTACATTCAATTTTTTTTGACCCCGTAACTGAAAATTGTTTTACTACTTTACCAAATCATCAAGAAATTTTAGCCATTGAATATTTGCCTGGTCAATTTGATTTAAGGGCAGAATCAGCCATGCAATGTTGTCAATTGCTTTTTGGTCATGACAAAATAAAAGTTCAAACTTCTCATATTTACGGACTAAATAATATTTCGAATGATGAAATTCAAATTATCAAAAAACATTTAATTAATACCGTTGACAGCAGAGAAAAAAATCTCGAAACGCTTGCCATTGAAGAAACAGAAGAAGTTAAAGAAGTAGAAATACATGATAATTTTATTCATTTCTCAGAAACTGAGTTTACATTATTTTTAAAAGAAAAATCTTTATCAATTGATATTGAAGATTTAAAATGTATTCAAGAATATTTTATTCAAGAAAAAAGAAATCCTACTGAAACTGAAATTAGAGTTTTAGACACTTATTGGAGTGATCATTGCAGACATACAACATTTCTTACACAATTAGAAAATATAAATTTTGTTGGAGCCTATAAAAATGAATTAGAAGAAACTTTCCAAAAATATTTATCCATTAAAAAAGAATTAGGAAAAGAAAATACTCCTATTTCATTAATGGAGATTGCTACTATTATTCCTAAATATTTTATAAAGAAAAAATTACTTCCTCTTTATCATCACTCAAAAGAAAACAATGCAGCTACTATTGAAATTGATGTTGATGTAAATGGAATAAATGAAGAATGGCTTTTGCTGTTTAAAAACGAAACACATAATCATCCTACAGAAATTGAACCTTTTGGTGGTGCTGCAACATGCATTGGTGGTGCAATTCGTGATCCTTTAAGTGGAAGAGCTTTTGGCTATCAAGCCATGAGAGTGAGTGGTGCTGCAAATCCTTTAGAAAAAATTCAAGACACTTTAGATGGTAAATTACCACAACAAAAAATTGTAAAAGAAGCTGCATTAGGTTATAGTTCTTATGGCAATCAAATTGGATTAGCAACTTCTTTAGTGAGTGAAATTTATGATGAAGGTTATAAAGCAAAAAGATTTGAATGTGGTTTTGTAATTGCTGCAGTTAAAAAAGAACTTATAAAAGAAGAAGAACCAGTTGCTGGTGATATTGTTTTATTGCTAGGTGGTGATACTGGTAGAGATGGTATTGGTGGAGCATCAGGCTCATCAAAACAACACAACGAAAAATCTATTACAACCTTACAAGCAGAAGTACAAAAAGGAAATGCATTAACAGAACGAAATATTCAAAAGCTTTTCAGAAAACCAGAAGTGATTCAGTTGATTAAAAAATGCAATGATTTCGGTGCAGGTGGCGTTTGTGTTGCTATTGGTGAGATAGCAGATTACATTGATATAGATTTAAATAAAGTTCCATTAAAGTATCAAGGTTTAAATGGAACAGAGATTGCCATTTCTGAATCACAAGAAAGAATGGCAGTAGTTTTAATTAAAGAACATGTTGATTGTTTTATTGAAGAAGCATTACAAGAAAATGTAAAAGCTACAGCAATTGCAACAGTAACTAATTCGGGAGCATTAAGAATCTTTTGGAATGGAGAGATAATAGTTGATTTAAAAAGAAATTTTTTACATACTAATGGTGCAACAAAAAAAGCAAATGCAACTATTGAAAGTAAAGAATGCTTCTTTCAAAAAAACAATTTCTCCAAAGAAATATTTCTTGAAACTTTATCTGAGTTGAACATAGCTTCACAAAAGGGAATGGTAGAACATTTTGATAGCACAGTTTTAGGTAATACTTTTTTGATGCCTTTTGGAGGCAAACATCAACTTACTCCAACTGATGTTTCTGCACATTTTATTGCAGAACCTACATACACAACATCTACTTTAAGTTTAGCAAGTTGGGGCTATCATCCAAAATTTACAACAGCGAATCCTTATTTAGGTGCTATGTATGCTATCATTGAATCTGTTTCTAAATTAGTAGCTGCTGGAGTAAATTATAAAAATATTTTTTTAAGTTTTCAGGAATATTTTGAACGATTAGGTAATGATGCAACCAAGTGGGGCAAACCATTTGCTGCTTTATTAGGTGCATTGGAAACACAATATCAGCTTGGCATTGCTGCAATTGGTGG
>JANPAT010000288.1:0-6897 GCA_031430075.1 Chitinophagaceae bacterium
TTATTGTTAGATGACGTTATAGTTTCAGAAAAAAATGGCAAAACCATTTACGATAGTATATGGCATAAAACAGCTAATTTTCGATTAGTAAATCAGCAAGGCGATACAGTGAGTTTATATGATATTAAAAATAAAACCATAGTAATTGATTTATTTTTTACACGTTGTGCCGGTATATGTCCAAGATTAACTCGAAGTATGAAATCGCTTCAAGAATCTTTTAAAACAGGCGGTTCTTCCAGATTAAAAGTAGATACTTCTGTAGTACAGTTTATTTCTTTAAGTATAGATCCAGAAAATGATAGTGTACCACAGTTAAAAAAATATGCAGATGTTTTTGAAATTAATCCAGATAATTGGTGGTTACTTACTGGTAACAGAGATTCTATTTATCATTTCATATTTCAAGAACTTAAAATTGATAAACTCAGCACAGAGCCTGTTAGTCCTGAATTTGCACACACAGGAAGATTTGCATTGTTAGATAAAAATTATCAAATGCGAGGCAGATTAGGACAAGCTTATGATGGTTTAGATTCTGCTGCAATGGGGGTTTTGGCAAGAGATATTGGTTTATTAATGTTAGAAAAAGATAAGAAACAACCATCAACTGTTTTCAGAAGTATTATTGATTTAAGTTGGCTATGGTTAATTGTAATTATTAGTGTTACAGGTTTTGTATGGATATTTCAAAAAAACAGAAACGACTAATTTTTTTTGTAAATGATGAATATCATAATATGCAAAAAATCTATTCAATAGGTTTGTAATAAAAGAAATGATGAATAAATCTATAGCAGATATACGAAAAGATTATACTCTCAAAACACTTGATGAAGCAGATGTTTTAAAAAATCCCTTTCAACAATTTGAAACTTGGTGGAATGAAGCTTTAGAATCAAATATAGAAGAGGTAAATGCAATGACTTTATCAACTGTAAATAATGAAAACAAACCAACATCTCGAACAGTTTTATTAAAAGGGTTTGATACAGAAGGGTTCAGTTTTTTTACAAACTATAATAGTGCAAAAGGGCAAGGCATAAACAAGAACATTAATGTTTCTTTATGTTTTTATTGGAAAGAATTGCAGCGTCAGGTTAGGATTGAAGGAGAAGCAAAAAAACTTTCTGACCAAGAAAATGATGAATATTTTAATTCAAGACACTAGGAAGTAAAATTGGTGCATGGGCATCGCCTCAAAGCCAAGTAATAAAAAACAGAACTGTATTAGATGAAAATGAAAATAGAATACAAAAAGAGTTTGGCGAAAATGTAAAAAGACCAATTCATTGGGGGGGATACAAAATAATTCCTTGTTATTTTGAATTTTGGCAAGGTAGAGCAAGTAGATTACACGATAGAATTGCTTTTACTTTAGAAAATAATAATTGGAAAATAGAAAGGTTGGCTCCTTAAACTTTTATTACCCTTGTATAATGATATAATTTTGATGAGCTATAATCACTGTAACAACAATTAAAAAGAAATGTATCAATATTTTTTTTGAGGGGTATAAAAAAAAGTTCGAAACAAAAGCTGCACAAGGCACCAAGCATAAAATTTCTGTGTAAAAATTAAATCTGTTTAAAAATAAAATGCCAATAATTGAAAGCAGAAAAAATATTAAAATTACGCCCCAACTTTTTCTACTTTGAATTACCATTCTGTTACTGTTAGGATACCAAGTTACCAAACCTGCAAAAGTTAATAATACAATAGTTGAAATACTTACTAAATACCAAGTATCTTGTTTAATCTGAAAGTCAAAACTAAAATTTAGTATAAATCGGTTGATATAATCTAAGTTATTGTTAAGGTACAATATTGAAAGTAAAATATAAATAGGTGTAATTAAACCTAAAATAAAAATTAGCCATTCAACAATTTTAAATGATCTTAAAATTACCAAAGCGAATAATAAACCAACAGTTATTAATGCAAGAGGTTTAAAAAGTAAAATACTACAACTTGCTAATAAGCCTAAATTATATAATAAAGATTTTGGTGATGTGTTATTGTAAAGTTTAATACTAAAACTAAAAATCCAAATTACTAAACTATTAGCAATTAATGCTGCACTCATTTCATAGGCATTAGTAAATAAACCTGTAAATAAAATAAATGCTAATGCTGTAGTAAAACCTGATTTACTAAATAGTTTATGATTATTTAAAATAATATTTAAACGAATAGCTTGAATAATAATTATTATTATATAAATAGTATTTAAAATAAATGGCTTTATAAATTTTGCATATTGATCTATGAAATCAGAAATGAAACCACTATTTAAAGTAGCATGAAGCGTAACGGGTACAAAAAAAATATGAAAGTGTGTTAATAAGCAAATGGCTATTAAACTAAAAATGGTTAGGATAGATTTATCTCTAAAAATTGTAATCACAGTAATTAATAATCAATTTTTGCAAAACAAAGGTAACTGCGATACATGCATGGAACTATAAATTGATAAGCCCCAACTTGCTTCGAATGTCGTGGCATAAATTCGTAACCCTTATCTAAATTTTTTAATGTAGAGCTTCTGATAATTTGACCTGAGGGTGTTAAACTTTGTTCATTTAAAATCAACTTATTTTTTTCTAATACATTAAACAAATACTTAATTTGATTACCAGCATTAAATGTACCATAACTAATAAATGCATCTGACTTATCATCAAACTGCGATTTTCTAATTACATTAGTCCATTGCAATTTAGCAGTTGAATCAAAACTTATAATCGCAACATTATCTGTAAAATATCTTGTAACATTAAAAAAGCTCCTGTTTCTATATAAATTATCTGAACTGTAATAAAAAGGGCTTCCAAAATTATAAAAGCCATTATTGCCATTAAAGCCATTCATATTGTCTAAATTATCCCAACGATTAAAGTTGTTAATATTGTTTCTGGTAGAGGTGTATTCATTTTCTGAGTTCAATAAAAAACCGCCATCTTTTTTTACTATAATCTCTTTTATATAAAAATCGTTAAAAGCAGTTTTTAAAATTCCATCACTTTTTGCATCTGTTCTAAATTCATTATCAAAAATGATGGTAGTATTTAGTTTTTCAGTGTTGCTTATATTATCATAAATAATTACATAAAGCCCAAGAATATCACCTCTTTTTTTATTACTGTAAAAAGAAGTAATAATATATCTGTTGTTGGTGTTATCAGCCTTTAGTTTAACTTCATCTAAATAAACACTTTGTTTTTTAATAATGTTAATGTAGTTAAAATTAAAAGCAAAAGCATCTTTTGTTATTAAAACCAATTGGTTGATGTTATCATTACTGCTAGTGCCAATAGCTTTAATAAAAGCAAAACTTCCATTATTACTTACTTCAAAGCTCGATAAAAAACTATTTCTCTCCCTCATTTGTACATTTTCAGAAGCCTTGTTGAGTTTATTTAATTTATTATCGAATAAAATGGTTGTTATTTGATGATATTTTTCTTGTATAGTATTGATTTTAAAAAACATGATTTTACTTTTATCTGTGCTTTGCACAAAAGAGTAAATTTTATTATTCTGAACTTCTCTTGAATTGGTAGTATCTAATTCCAAAGGTTCTCCAATTTTTTTTCCATTGCCATCTAGTTTTACTGCCATACAATAAATGATACCCTTTTTTTGATATTGATAAAACATATAAGCAAAGTCGGGGTAATTTATAAAATCAACATTAAAAACTCTTTCCGTTAAATAATCCAATTTTATTTTGTCAATCTGCACCATTTCATTATCATAAATACTGATGAAATGATTATAACTAGCAGTTTTATAAACTAATATTTTATTGTCTATTTTACCAATAATTTCAAATTTAAAATCTCTAATATCATCTTTATCTGGCTCACTATAAATGATGCGTTGTGCAAATACATTTCCACTTAAAAAAAGTATACTTGCCAAAATAATAAATCGCTTCATATTTTCTAATTATCTAATGCAATTCAAAATTAGAGGTTCTGCTTTTCTTTTCCCAAAACATTACAAAAGCTTTATTTTCTAATAACGATAATTAGTTTTACTGCTGTTTATATAATTTAATTTAAACAAAATGATTTACCTATACATTTGTGTTTTAGTTACATAAACACTTTGTTGTGGGAAAACATATTAATAAAGTTACAGGTGCTGGTTTATTAGTTGCTTTGGGTATTATTTATGGAGATATTGGCACTTCACCACTTTACGTTTTTAACGCTATTATTAATAATAAAGTAATCTCTGAAGACTTAATTATTGGTGCCCTCTCTTGTATTATCTGGACCATCACCTTGCAAACTACTTTTAAATATGTTATTCTTATTTTAAAAGCTGATAATAAAGGTGAAGGAGGAATTTTTGCACTATATGCGTTAGTACGAAGAAGAAAAAAGTGGCTTGTAATACCAGCAATGATAGGTGGTGCAGCACTTTTAGCAGATGGAATTATTACCCCACCCATTTCTATAACTTCTGCAATTGAAGGCATTAAAAAACTTCCTGCATTACATCACATTACTCAAGATACTGTTGTGATAATTGTAATAGTTATTATGGCTTTATTTTTCTTTATGCAGCAATTTGGCACTGCATCCATAGGAAAACTATTTGGTCCAATTATGTTAGTATGGTTTGGTATGTTAGCTGTTTTAGGAGGGATACATATACTCGACGATTTGTCGGTGTTTAAAGCTTTTAATCCTTATTATGCTATAAAACTTCTCACTCAATACCCTCATGGATTTTGGTTATTAGGTGCCGTATTTCTATGTACAACTGGTGGCGAAGCTTTGTATTCAGATTTAGGCCATTGTGGTAAAAAAAATATTCGTGTTACTTGGGGATTTGTAAAAGTTAGCTTATTACTAAATTATATTGGTCAGGCATCATTTTTATTAGCCCATCACAAAGGTTTGTTGGTTGATGCACAAACCAAAGCAGCTTTAAACATTAATCCATTTTACGATTTAATGCCTCAATGGTTTATTTTAACAGGAGTCATCATTGCAACTTGTGCTGCTATTATAGCCAGCCAAGCCATGATTTCGGGGTCATTTACTTTAATTAGTGAAGCTCTACGATTAAATCTGTGGCCAAAATTTAAAATTCGATACCCATCAGAAGAGAAGGGTCAACTTTTTGTACCAACCATAAATTTTTTAATGTTTTTAGGATGTTGTGGAGTAGTATTATATTTTAGAGAATCTGCTAGGATGGAGGCTGCATATGGATTAGCCATTATTGTTACTATGTTGGCAACAACTATTTTGTATGCTAATTATATGGTATTACACAGAGTAAAACCTTTACTCATTTATATATTTTTATTTGCATATTTAACTATTGAAGTTGGATTTTTAACTGCATTATTAGATAAGTTTTCTCATGGAGGATATATCACTTTGTTAATTGGAGGAATGATGTTTATTATCATGTATGCTTGGTATAGATCTAAGAAAATAAAAAATCGTTATACCGAGTTTGTACGGTTAGCACCTTATATTCCTCAAATAAAACAATTGAGCAACGATAAGTCAATACCTAAATATTCTACTCATTTAGTGTACATGACCAGTTCAAACATTTCAAAAGAAATTGAACATAAAATCATTTATTCCATCTTAAGTAAAAATCCTAAACGTGCAGATATTTATTGGTTTGTACACATAAATGTTTTAGATGAACCTAATACTTGTGAATATGTTGTTGACCATATTGTTCCAAATGACATTTTAAGAATTGATTTTAATTTAGGCTTTCGAGTTGAACAAAAAATTAACTTAATGTTTAAAAAAGTGGTGCAAGATTTAGTGGCTAATGCAGAAGTTGTTTTTCCTCACGAATACAACAGTTTTGATAAAAGCGATATCATTGGCGATTTCCAATTTATTGTATTAGAGAAATTTTTAAGTCAGGATAATGAATTGCCTTTCTTTGAAAGAGTTGTTATGAAAATTTATTTTTGGCTTAAAGAAATGAGTTTAAGTGAAGAAAGAGGTTTTGGTTTAGATGCTAGCAATGTTGTGGTTGAAAAATTTCCTTTAATTGTAGCACCCATTCAGCAATTTAAATTAAAAAGAATTTACGATTCTAAATAATTATTTTAGCTTTTTCTTCTATGATATTCATCAGGATAGTTTAATTATTAAGAACAATTATTACCTTTATTGCAATTTAAATACTATGAGTGAAGTAACAGTTACCCCACCAGTTTTAACAGCAAAAGATTTTGCAACCGATCAAGAAGTTCGTTGGTGCCCAGGTTGTGGCGATTATAGCATTTTAGCTCAAGTGCAAAAAGTAATGCCAACACTTGGTATACCCAAAGAAAATATTGTAATTGTTTCTGGAATTGGCTGCAGTAGCCGTTTTCCATATTATATGAATACTTATGGTATGCACAGTATTCATGGAAGAGCTGCTGCTGTTGCAAGTGGTTTAAAAGCATCTCGACCAGAATTAAGTGTTTGGATTGTTAGTGGAGATGGCGATAGTTTAAGCATTGGTGGCAACCATACTATTCATTTATTACGAAGAAATTTTGATGTGAATTTGTTGGTTTTTAATAACCAAATTTATGGGTTAACTAAAGGGCAATATTCACCAACATCAGAAGAAAATAAAATTACCAAGAGCACACCTTTTGGTAGTATTGATCATCCATTTAATCCATTAGCATTAGCAATGGGTGCAGATGCAACTTTTATTGCCAGAAGCATGGATCGTGATCCAAAACATTTACAACAAATTTTAATACGTTCTAACCAACATAAGGGCTCATCATTTGTAGAAATTTATCAGAACTGTAATATTTTTAATGATGATGCTTTTGCAGTATTTACAGAAAAATCTTCAAAAGCAGATGAGGCATTATTCTTAGAACAAGGACAGCCATTG
>JANPAT010000289.1:0-3270 GCA_031430075.1 Chitinophagaceae bacterium
TTCTGATAATTATCCTACAACACAACCCAATTTTGGGCCATGTGGCAATAGAGATATTGTTCTTACAAAACTGAATAGTTTAGGAAACATCATAGCATCTCGAAAAATTGGTGGAGCACTCGATGATGGCATGAACATTAAACCAAAATACTCAAACAATCCTTTAGGTACTTTATCTCTAAATAGAAATTATGGTGATGATGCTAGGAGTGAAGTTATTTTAGACGATGCTGGAAATGTTCTTCTTGCATCATGTACTCAATCAACAAATTTTCCAACTACTGTAAATGCATTTCAGTTAATAAATGGTGGTTTATTATCTGCCATGACAAGAAAGCAAGATGCGGTTTTCATTAAAGCTAATACAGATTTATCAACCATCATTAATTCAAGTTATTTAGGAGGTGATAATGATGATGCTGCTTTTGTATTATCCATTCATCCATCCACAAAAAATATTTATTTAGCTGGGGGCACAGCTAGTACAGATTTTCCTGGCAATAAATTATTATCTTATCAATCAACTTTTCAAGGTGGTGGTTGTGATGGTTTTGTTGTTGAATTAAATGCTACTGGAACAGCAATTATTAAATCGTCTTATTTTGGCACCCCAGGCTCTGAAAACATTTATGGTATTCAGTTCGACAGAAGTGGGTTCCCTTATATTATGGGTACTACAACAGGTCAATGGCCAATTTTAAATGCTATATATAACCAGCCTTTTGGGAAACAATTTATTTCAAAACTAAAAACAGATTTAAGTGGTTTTGTATACTCAACAACTATTGGTACTAATTCTCCTGCACCAAATATTTCTCCTACTGCATTTTTGGTTGATAGGTGTGAGAATGTTTATTTATCTGGTTGGGGTGGTGAAATTAATGTGGGTTATAACTACCAAAATAGTGGTACAACAGGTTTACCAATAACAGCAAATGCACTGCAAAAAACAACAGATAATAGTGACTTTTATTTTTTATGTTTAGAAAGAGATGCTAAGAGTATTTTATATGGTGATTATTTTGGTCAAAATGGTGGTGCTACTGGCGAGCATGTAGATGGTGGAACCAGTAGATTTGACCAAGATGGAATAATCTATCAAAGCCTTTGTGCAAATTGTGGTGGTGGTGCTGCTTTCCCTTACACTCCTGGCGCTTATGCTCCTTTTAATGGCTCAACAAATTGCAATCTTGCAGCAGTAAAAATTGCATTCAATTTATCTGGTATAGCAAATGGCGTAAGGTCGTCTATTAAAGGTGTAAATGGTCAGGTTTATGGTTGTGTGCCTATTAAAGTAAGTTTTGTTGATACCATTGGCGAAGGTCAAAGTTATGTTTGGAATTTTGGTGATGGTTCGCCAGATGTAAAAACTACAAAACCAGATACTTCACATTTTTATACAAGTATTGGTAATTTTAATGTAAGACTTATTTCTATTGATTCTGCTACTTGTAATATTGTAGATACATCGTATGTACTAATACAAATTAGAAGTGATAGTGCTAGTTTAAAATTAACTTATAATAAAATAGGCAATTGTTTATCGAATACATATGAATTTGATAATAGAGCTTCAGTAGCACCACCTGGAAAACCTTTTAAACCTAATTCGTTTATTATAAATTATGGAGATGGTTCTCCAACTCAATCAATGGGTGCACAAACTATTCAACATGTTTACCCCAGTACAGGAATTTATAATGGTTGGATGGCTTTAATAGATACAAACTATTGTAATAATCCAGACACTTTATTTTTTAGATTAAATATTGTAGCTATTATACAAGCTAGGTTTACACCACCACCAACAGGTTGTGTAAATACTCCAACAAAATTTACAAACTCATCAATAGGAGGAAATAATGTGATATGGTATTTTGGTGATGGTGATTCATCTTCAGTAAATAATCCTACACATACTTATACAAGCATATCAAACTTTACAGTTAAATTAATTATTTTTGATAGTACGAGTTGCAATAAAAAGGATAGTGTGAGTTATAATTATACTGTTAGTTCTTCTCCAACCTCACTATTTAATTTTACTCCAAATCCTCCAGAAACAAATACACCTGTAAACTTTATTAATCAATCAACTGGGGGCAATAAATATGTTTGGTTTTTTGGCGATGGAGATAGTACTGTAACAACAAATTATAATCAGAATATCAACCATATTTATACAGCTACAAATACTTTTAGATCATGTTTAAAAGTGTATAATCAATTTAATTGTTTTGATAGTTCGTGTAAAGATATTGCTGCAAGAGTGAGCACTTTGTTTGACGTGCCCAATGCTTTTTCACCAAATGGAAATGGGTTAAACGACAAAATTTATGTTCGAGGATTTGGTATAAAAACCATGAAATGGCAAATTTATAATCGTTGGGGCTTATTGGTTTTTACATCGAGTAATATTAGTGATGGTTGGGATGGATATTATCAAGGAAAATTACAACCACAAGATGTTTATCATTATACTTTAGTAGTAGAATTTTTTGACGATACCAAAGCCACTAAAATTGGCGATATAACTTTATTAAGATAAATTGAAACATTTAAATATCATATTAAATCATCTTTCAAAAAGAAAATCAAATAGAATATTTCTATCAATTGTATTTTTATTATTTTATTGTAATTATTTACAATCACAAGATTTACATTTTGCTCAATACACCAATTCTCCTTTACTAAATAATCCAGCAAATACAGGCTTTTCACCAGATGCTGATTTTAGAGTAGGGCTTAATCATCGTAATCAATGGGCTGGTACAAATGTGCCTTATAAAACATCGAGTGTTTGGGGAGATGCTCAATTACTTAGAAATAAAATTGAGAATGGATGGGTAGGTTTAGGAGCTGCAATGCTAACAGATAAAGCAGGTACAGGAAATTTACAATCAACAAAATTGTATATGAATGTGGCATATCACCAGTTATTAGATGATAATAATTTATTAAGTTTTGGTTTAGGAGCTGGTTTTGTTCAAAAAAGAGTTGATTATACTAAACTAACTTTTGATGGACAATGGAATGGTAATTTTTTCGATATTAATATTCCAAATAATGAACCCTTCATCTCTAACAATGTAACATACTTAGATATCAGTGCTGGGATTAATTATGCATGGTTTGCCAGCGATAATTTTTATATCAATGGTGGTGTGAGTTTGTTGCATATTAATCGGCCTTCAGAAACTTTCTTTGACCCCTTA
The DNA here is from genome assembly GCA_031430075.1 of Chitinophagaceae bacterium. Taxonomy (GTDB): domain Bacteria; phylum Bacteroidota; class Bacteroidia; order Chitinophagales; family Chitinophagaceae; genus CAIVPM01. The sequence continues at coordinate 3,219 of JANPAT010000289.1, forward strand.
ACTACTGATGCCAGAATTAGTAGAAGATTAAACTTATTTGCAAATGCTAGTA
>JANPAT010000290.1:0-6748 GCA_031430075.1 Chitinophagaceae bacterium
TGGACCCAGATAAAAGAATTACTCCAACAAATAGAGAGTTAAAAGCACAAGGTTTGGGCAATTTAATTTCGGGATTAATTGGTGGTTTACCAGTTACACAAGTAATAGTTCGTAGCACTGCTAATATAACTTTTGGTGGAAAAACAAAAATGTCTGCCATTCTTCATGGTGTTTTCTTACTGTTAAGTGCATTAACCATTGCAAGTGTTTTAAATATGATACCATTGGCAAGTTTAGCAGCCATTCTATTTATAGTGGGTTACAAATTAGCCAAACCTGCTTTGTTTAAACAAATGTATAAATTAGGTTGGGAGCAGTTTATTCCATTTACAGCAACAGTTGTAGCTATTTTAGCAACTGACTTGTTAAAAGGAATAACTATTGGAATGTTATTTGGTATTTTTTACACTTTGCGTCATAGTTATCGTAATTCTCATCATTTAAAAAATATTGTAACAAATGATCAGGGAGCGGAAACTCATCATCTTGTTTTAGCACAAGAAGTGTCGTTTTTTAATAAAGCCAGTGTATTAAGAACACTGGAAGAAATACCAGAAAATTCGAAAGTAATTATTGACTGTACTCATTCTAAATCTATAGCTTACGATGTAATAGAATTGATAAAAAATTATGAAATAAATGCAAAACTAAAAAATATTATTGTAGAGAAAATTAATTTTAAACCATAAGATGATTTTTAAGAAGAAATATTGTATTTTAATTATTATCTTATTTATATTTTGTTCATGCACAATTTCAATTGCTCAGCCAAGTAAAAATGGTAATTGGTTAATTTATATTGGCAATCAAAAAATAAATAAAAAATGGAATTTATGGAGTGAAGTACAACATAGAAATTACAACTTTATTGGAGATGTTGAACAATTATTATTAAGAACAGGGGTTGGGTATAATTTAAGTGAGAATAATAATAATATTTTGTTAGGTTATAGCTTTATCCAATCTCATAAATATGATAATATAACTTGGCAAAAAAATAAAATTGAAGAGCATCGAATATTTCAGCAATTTATAACCAAACAAAGTTTTAGTAGTTTTTATACTCAACATAGATTTAGAATAGAAGAAAGATTTTTTACAAATGATTTTAAATTAAGATTCAGATATTTTTTATCGATAAATAAACCAATCAATAAAAAAACATTAGAGAAAGATGCAATTTATTTATCAACTTATAACGAAATATTTTTAAACGATAGAAAAACAATTTTTGATAGAAATAGATTGTATGGTGGCATAGGATATTGTATTAATAAATCAATAAAATTGGAAGTTGGATATATGAGCCAGATGTTTGAAGATGGAAATAGAAATCAATTTCAAATAATACTTTTTAATAACACACCATTTAATAAAAATTAAAACAAAAAATATGAAAACGTTAACTAAAGAACTACAATCACAAATCACTCCAAAAAGAGCTATTGAAATTTTACGAGAAGGCAATATAAGATTCATGAATAATCTTAAAACCAATAGAAATTTGTTGCAACAAGTAAATGAAACTTCAGATGGTCAACATCCATTTGCTGTAATATTAAGTTGTATTGATTCTAGAACTTCAGCAGAATTAATTTTCGATCAAGGCTTAGGCGATGTTTTTAGTGTAAGAATTGCAGGAAATATTCTTAATGATGATATTTTAGGCAGTATGGAATTTGCTTGTAAAGTTGCAGGAGCAAAAGTTGTAGTGGTATTAGGCCATACAAAATGTGGTGCAATAAAAGGTGCATGTGATGGAGTAGAGATGGGAAATTTAACTACACTCCTTTCAAAAATTAAACCAGCTGTAGCAGCAGAAAAAACAACCATCGAAAATCGTAATTCATCAAATGCAGTGTTTGTAGAAAATGTTGCAGTAATAAATGTAAAAAGTACAGTAGAATTAATTAAAGCAAAAAGCCCCATCTTAAATGAAATGATAGAAAAAGGGGAAATAGGAATTGTAGGTGGCACACACGATATTACCACAGGAGAAGTTGTTTTTTATAACGATACTTTAATTGCAAATTAGTAGTTTTTTTATTGTTTCCTATATTTCGATTGCTAACAGTCAGTTTATTGCTGACTGTTTTTTTAGTTTATTTTTTAAAAAAATTAGCAAAAAATCTGCTATTTCTTAAGAAAAAATTCAACATTTCTTAAGAATAAAATCTCCACTTCTTCTTATATTTTTCTATCAAGATTTTTTATACCATCAACTTACTACATCTCAACCTATTTTTGCAACAATGCAAGCAACAATAAAACCTTTTCTTAGATTAAGTGGATTAGAGCCATTAGTAGTTCGACCGGAAACTAATTTTGTAAATGTTGGAGAAAGAACCAATGTTACAGGCTCAAAAAAATTTGCTAAACTTATTTTAAATAATCAATTTGAAGAAGCTTTAAGTGTTGCACGACAACAAGTAGAAAATGGAGCTCAGGTAATTGATGTGAATATGGACGATGCTTTGTTAGATGGCAAAGAAGCTATGACTAACTTCTTAAATCTTTTACAAAGCGAACCAGATATTGCTAAAATTCCTGTAATGATTGATAGCAGCAAGTTTGAAATCATTGAAGCAGGTTTAAAATGTGTGCAGGGAAAATGTATTGTAAACTCTATCTCCATGAAAGAAGGGGAAGAAAAATTTATTGAACAAGCACATACTTGTTTAGCTTATGGTGCTGCAGTAATTGTAATGGCTTTTGATGAAAAAGGACAAGCAGATACCTTACAACGCAAAGTTGAAATTTCAGCAAGAGCATATAAAATTTTGGTTGAACAAGTTGGGTTTAAACCACAAGATATTATTTTCGATTTAAATATTTTTGCAATTGCTACAGGCTTAGAAGAACATAATAATTATGGTGTAGATTTTATTGAAGCTACAAGAATCATCAAACAAAAATATCCTCTTGTAAAAATTAGTGGTGGTGTAAGTAATTTATCATTTTCTTTTCGTGGTAATGAGCCAGTTCGAGAAGCCATGCATTCTGTGTTCTTATATCATGCCATAAAAGCTGGTATGGATATGGGTATTGTTAACGCTGGTCAGTTAGTGGTTTACGATCAAATAGAACCAAATTTAAAAACGCTTTGTGAAGATGTTATTTTAAACAGAAACAATTCAAACAACGAAGCCACCGAAAAATTAATAGAATTTGCAACAACTGTAAAAGCAAAAGATAAAGAAGAAAAGAAAGATGAAGCTTGGAGAAGTGAACCTGTAGAAAAAAGATTGTCTTATGCATTAGTAAATGGTATTACAGATTACATAGATGCTGATACTTTAGAAGCATATGAAAAATATCCAAAACCTTTAGATGTTATTGAAGGTCCATTAATGGATGGGATGAATATTGTGGGAGATTTATTTGGTGCTGGAAAAATGTTTTTACCACAAGTTGTAAAATCAGCAAGAGTGATGAAAAAATCTGTTGCTATTTTAACGCCATATATTGAAGCAGAAAAAGAAGAAAGAAAACAAGCACATCTAGCTGCCGGAACTATTAATGAAGAATCTGCAGGTGCTGCAACCATTCTTTTAGCAACAGTTAAAGGAGATGTACATGATATTGGCAAAAATATTGTTGGAGTTGTTTTAGGTTGTAATGGTTACAATATTGTTGATTTAGGCGTGATGGTTTCTGCCGATAAAATTTTAGAAGAAGCAGTAAAATGCAGTGCAGCAATTATTGGTTTAAGTGGTTTAATTACGCCTTCACTTGACGAAATGGTACACATTGCTCGTGAAATGAAACGCAGAGAAATGAAGCTGCCTTTATTAATTGGTGGTGCAACAACAAGTAGAATGCATACATCAGTTAAAATTGCACCAGAGTACCAAAATGGTGTAGTTCATGTACTTGATGCAAGCAGAAGTGTAACTGTTGCAGGCACATTATTAAATAAAGAAACCAAACAAGATTTTTTGATTGAGATTAAAGAAGAGTATAGAAAACTAAAAGAAAGTTTTGATAATAAAAAAACAAGTAAAAAATATTTGCCTTACACCAATGCTGTAAAAAATAAAGTTCAAATAGATTGGAGTAAATACACACCAACAACACCAAGTATTTTAGGAGTTAAGAAAATTGATGAAGTAACTGTAAAAGAGTTAAGAGATTTTATAGATTGGAAACCCTTTTTTATTGCATGGGAAATGCATGGAAATTTTCCTGAAATTTTAACTGATAATATTGTAGGTAAAGAAGCCACGAAATTGTATAATGATGCTAATAAATTATTAGATAAAATTATTGCAGAAAATTGGCTAACACCTAAAGGCGTTGTTGGTTTTTGGGAAGCATCATCACAAGACGATACCATTTTTGTAAACCCCTTTACTTCAGAAGAGGGGCCAGAAGTGAGGCTCGAATGTTTACGTCAGCAAATCCAAAAAGCTCCTGACCAACCTAATTTAAGTTTAGCAGATTTTATAAAACCAAAAAGCCTCCCCAAGCCAGCCTCACCCCAGCCCTCTCCAAAAGAAAGGGAGAAAGAAGGAGAGGCTTCACAAATCCCCCTTTTGGGGGGTGGGGGGGCTGATTTCTTGGGTGCTTTCGCAGTTACCATTCATGGCATTGAACCACATATTAAAACATTTGAAAAAGCATTAGACGATTACAATAAAATTATGTTACAAGCTTTAGCAGATAGATTGGCCGAGGCTTTTGCAGAATATCTTCACAAAAAAACTCGATTAGAATATTGGGGTTTTGTGCAAGAAGAAAATTTATCTAACGAAGATTTAATTAAAGAAAAATATCAAGGAATTCGTCCTGCACCAGGATATCCAGCTTGCCCAGATCATACAGAAAAATATAAATTATTCGAGTTATTAAATGCTACAGATAATACAGGAATTATCTTAACTGAAAGCTTAGCCATGTTTCCTGCAAGTAGTGTTTGTGGTTGGTATTTTAGCCATCCACAAAGTCAATATTTTGGAGTAGGAAAAATTCAACAAGACCAATTCGAAAATTATACCAAACGAAAAGGCATGAGCCCAGAAGCTATGCAAAGATGGTTGAGCCCGAATATGGAATAAAAAATATTACAATTTCTATTTACTAATTTTGCGGTTGTTATTATTTAAAACATGTCAACTCTTATCGATCAAATAAACAAACAAAAACTCCCCACTCATATTGCTATTATTATGGATGGCAATGGACGTTGGGCTGAAGAACAAGGTCAGGATAGATTGTTTGGTCATTTCCATGGCGTAGAAAGTGTAAGAAATATTGTAGAAGGTTGTGCAGAATTAGGTGTTAAATATTTAACACTGTATGCTTTTAGTACAGAGAATTGGGACAGACCAAAAAACGAAGTGGATGGATTAATGACTTTATTAGTTGAAACTATTCGTAAAGAAGTTCCCACCCTAAATAAAAACAACATTCAACTTCATGTAATTGGTGATATGAGTATGTTGCCAGATTTTGCTTTAAAAGAATTAAATGAAGCTATAGAATTAACATCAACTAATACAGGATTAAGTTTAGTAATGGCATTAAGTTATAGTAGTAGATGGGAAATAATTAATGCAGTTAAAAAAATTGCAACTGATGTAAAGAGTGGATTGGTAGAGCCCGAAAAAATAACTCATGAAATGTTTAATCAATACTTATGTACGCATTCTATTCCAGATCCTGAATTGTTAATTAGAACAAGTGGTGAATTTAGAATCAGTAATTTTTTGTTGTATCAAATTGCTTATACAGAACTTTATTTTACCGATACATTTTGGCCTGCTTTCCGAAAACAAAATTTACACGAAGCCATAATAGATTTTCAAAACAGAGAAAGAAGATTTGGTAAAACCAGTCAACAAATAAATATACCTTCACAATAAAATTGTTATGAACTTATCCTTTACTTTCATAATAATTTTAAATCAATAAAGCACTATGTCTTTAAAAAATGGAGTAGCATTAGTTAGTGGTTATCCTAAAATGCCCATCACTGTTGACTGTGTTATTTTTGGATTTGATGATAAAGAATTAAAAGTTCTTTTAATAAGAAGTGATTTAAAAAAATACGAAGGTTTATGGAGTTTGTTAGGCGATGTGGTGAATGATACTGAAGAAATTGATGCAGCAGCATATAGAGTTCTTGATCAAAGAACAGGAATGAGTGATGTATATTTAGATCAAGTAAAAACTTTTAGTCATCCTAAACGACATCCAGGAGGTAGGGTAATTACAGTTGCTTATTGTTCTTTATTAAATGTACAACACCATAATTTACAAATAACCGATAACGAATTACATTGGCATAGTGTTTCTTCCATCACAGAAATGGCTTTCGATCATTTAGAAATTTTACAAACCTGTCATAAATGGTTACAAAAAATGGTGCAGGAAAACCCAGTTGGGTTTAATTTATTGCCAGATAAGTTCTCCTTACGTGAATTACAAAATTTGTATGAAGCCATATTAGGAGTTGAATTAGATAGAAGAAATTTTCGTAAAAAATTTGCCAATATGAAACTCCTCATCGATCTTGATGAAATGGAAGAAGATGTTCCGCACCGACCAGGTAAATTATATAAGTTCAACTTCGAAAAATACAATAAAAATCGTAGAAAGTTTATTGGTATTGATTTTTGATATTTTTTTCCTTTTGTTCAAGCATTTTACTAAATCTTAAAAATTTCATAAAAAAACTTTTTTGATTTGTATTAATTAATGATATTTGTGTACTCAATGTGTTAAAAGTACACAATTATTATTTTTC
>JANPAT010000291.1:0-1880 GCA_031430075.1 Chitinophagaceae bacterium
TTAGAATTTATTTTTTGCTTAATTTCTGGGTGCTCAAAAAAAAAATCAATGGGTTGTAAAAAAAATCTTTACATAATATTGCATTTGTATAGTGAGAAGAAACTTGGTTCAGTAAAAGGTATAAATCCTTTATAAATAATACAAAAGGCATTAATTCGAAATAAACCAATGGCAAAAAATTTATTGATAGTAGAGAGTCCGGCAAAAGCAAAAACGATAGAAAAAATTTTAGGAAAAGATTTTTTAGTTAAAAGTTGTTTTGGTCATATTCGTGATTTGGAGAAAGATGATATGGGTATTGACATTAACAATGGCTATGAACCCAGATATATTGTATCTCCAGAAAAGCAAAAAGTAGTTGCAGAATTAAAAAAACTGGCTAAAAGTTCTGAAGAAGTTTGGTTAGCATCCGATGAGGATCGTGAAGGAGAAAGTATTAGCTGGCATTTAGCAGAAGTATTAGGATTAGATGTAACTAAAACCAAACGTATTGTTTTTCATGAAATTACTGCTCCAGCAATTAAAAAAGCAGTTGCTAATCCTAGAACAATAGATATGAATTTGGTGCTTTCTCAGCAAGCACGTAGGGTTTTAGATAGATTAGTTGGTTTTGAACTTAGCCCAGTTTTATGGAGAAAAGTGGGTCGACAACAAGGTTTGAGTGCTGGTCGTGTACAAAGCGTAGCAGTAAGATTAATTGTAGAAAGAGAAAGAGAGATTAATGCTTTTAATGTAAATAATAGTTTTAAAGTTGAAGCTTTTTTCACTGAAACTGACATCAACCAAAAAGACATTACATTTAAAGCAGAAAGCAACGCTAAATTAAATGAATTAGAAAATGCTGAAGCGTTTTTAAAATCCTGCTTAAATGCTAAGTATACTGTAAATAGTATCGAGGTAAAACCTGCAAAAAGAACACCATCAGCCCCATTTACAACATCAACATTACAACAAGAAGCCTCACGTAAATTAGGTTATGGAGTAAGTAAAACTATGTTAGTAGCTCAGCGTTTATACGAATCTGGTCATATTACTTATATGAGAACCGATAGTGTAAACTTAAGTGATACAGCTCGTGCAGATATTCAAAACCAAATTGTAAATAATTATGGTGACGAATATTATCAATCCAGAAGATATAAAAACAAAAACGATAGTGCTCAAGAAGCTCATGAAGCAATTCGACCTACATATATGAATAATAAAACCATTGTTGAGGATGATGGTAGAAGATTATATGAGTTGATTTGGAAAAGAACTATAGCCTCGCAAATGAGTGATGCAGAGTTTGAAAAAACTATAGCTAAAATTGATATCTCAACCAATAACGAACATCTCTCAGCAACTGGTGAAGTATTGAAATTTGATGGTTTTTTAACTGTTTATATGGAAGGTAAAGATGATGAAGATGATGATGAAAATGAAGGCATTTTACCACCGTTAAAAGTAAATCAGGTGTTGAGCTTCGTTAGAATGAATGCAACTGAAAAATTCACTAGAGCTGCAGCTAGATATACTGAAGCTTCATTAGTAAAAAAAATGGAGGAATTAGGCATTGGTCGCCCCTCAACTTACGCACCAACCATCTCAACAATAATTAAAAGAAACTATGTTGAAAAAAGAGACAAAGATGGTGTAAAAAGAGATGTTAGAATACTTACCCTTACTGCATCTCAACAAATTCAAAAGCAAACGATTCAAGAAAATACTGGGGCAGAAAAACAAAAATTATTCCCTACAGATTTAGGTAATGTTGTTACTGATTTTTTAAAGCAACATTTTGAAAATGTTATGAATTACAGTTTCACTGCTCAAATTGAACAAGAGTTTGATGAAATTAGTGAAGGCAAAAGGGTTTGGCATAAAATGATTGATGGTTT
>JANPAT010000292.1:0-3886 GCA_031430075.1 Chitinophagaceae bacterium
CTTTTAATTGATATTTTACTCCAATTTTTAAAGGATAATTTTCTGTTTGATGACCTATAGGAAAATGAAAACAAACTGGAATTTTTAAATCTTTAGTATGTTCATAAATTAATTCATCAACATTTTTTCCAAATGGTATAACAGTATCTTTCATGTCGGTAAATCCTCCAAGAACTAATCCTTTAATATCTTTCAAAAATCCACTTCGTTTTAATTGAACAAACAATCTATCGATATGATACAAATACTCACCAATATCTTCAAGAAATAAAATTTTATTTTTTGTTTGAAAAGAAGATGCTGATCCAATACTATGTGCTATCAAACTTAAATTTCCTCCAATTAATTCTGCTTCTACTTTTCCTATTTTATTCAATGGATGAGGAGCACAAACATATTTTTGCTTACTCCCCTTTAATGTTTTTTGAAGTGCTTGTATATATTCGTTTCTATCACCTCCATCATTAAAAGCTGCAGCCATTGGTGCATGTATGCTTGCAATTTAAGTTGGTATGAATATGACTTTGCAATATCGTAATATCGCTATAGCCAATGATCCATTTTGGATTTTTCTTGAATGAAGTAAAATCAATTTTATCAATAATTCTACTTAACCCATAACCACCTCTTGCACATAAAATTGCATGTATGTTTTTATCATTTAGCATGTTTTGCAAATCTTCTAAACGTTCATCATCAGTTCCAGAAAAATAATTATTTTTTTTACCAACAGTTTTTCCAACAACAACTTGATACCCCCATTTTTTCAAAGTTAAAATACAGGTTTGCACTTTCTTTAAAGGCATAAAACCTGAAGGGCAAATTATACCAATTGTATCGCCCTTTTTTAAGTATGGTGGAATTTTCATGTTTTCAATTCATTGCTAAAATAAGTACAAAAAAAGCAAAGGAAAATTTCAACAAATAAAAAACCCAATTTAGAATTTCTAAATTGGGTTTAATTTAAATTAATTTTTATTATAAACCGCTAATAGTTACTCCGAGTGACATGGTATTCATTTCAGGTCCAAAACCTGCTTTTAATACAGGAGTTAATGTATAAGCCCCACTAATTGAAAAATTACCATATCCAATTCTACCGGTTACAGACAATCTTGTTCCATTAAAGAACTTTTTGCTGTATTGTTTTTCAATATAGCTTGGGCCGTAGATTGAAGCACCAGTTTTATCTTGTAAATCTTTTCCTTTAGTGTATGCTTTTATTAATGTGCCCACTTTTGCACCCACTGCAAACTTCCAGGATTTAGCATAGTTAGTAGGATTGAATGTGTATCTTAATTCTACAGGTAATTCAAAAAATATTTCTGTTACTTTAAATTTGCTAAAATGATTTGTTGCTTCAACATTAGTAAAAGGTAAGCGATTTGCATTTGATTTAACGTCAACAAAAGTTTTATTAAAGTAAATATTACTTGTTCCTAAACCAATGCCATAAGCTACACTAAATTTAGGATTAGTTTTAAAAGGTTTATCTGTCATTAAATAAAAGTTGAAATGCTTTCCTCCATCCGTTCTTGCACTATCACTTTTATTCATCCAACTATCACTACCAAATTGAATTAATACATGATCTGAAGGTTGGCTTCTTCGCATTTTTTTTGGAAAATCTGACGAAGAGGAATTTCCGCTATTCTTTTTTTTATTAGATGCTTCTTGTGCAAAAGTTAGTTGAGCAATTGAAAGGGTTAAGATTAGTATAAAAATCTTTTTCATTAAATAAGTTAGTTAGTTTTAAAACTATTCCAGCAAAATAAACGAAAAGCTATCAGATTACAGTTAAAAAAATGCCAAATAAAAAACCTCACAGTTTTAGGCCATGAGGTTTTATTTTAAAATTTAAAAATGATTATTCATCATCATCAAAATTCATTGCTTCTCGAGTTGTAGTTAACACTTCATATTCTTCCTTGCTACCAACAATCATGTTTTCAAATTCTCTTAAACCTGTACCTGCAGGAATTAAGTGACCAGTAATAACATTTTCTTTTAAGCCTAACATACCATCTGTTTTACCATTAATTGCAGCCTGACTTAAAACTTTTGTTGTTTCTTGGAATGAAGCAGCAGATATCCAACTTGGCACACCTAATGACGCTTTTGTAATACCTAATAATACTGGTGTTGCAGTTGCAGGACGAGCTTCACGAACTTCAACAGGTTTTTTATCTGCACGACGTAAGATAGAATTTTCTTCTCTTAACTCTCTTACAGTAACAATCTGACCAGCTCTCATTTTAGTACTTTCTCCAGCCTCGGTAACTACTTTTTTATCGTAGATTCTATCATTTTCATTAATAAAATCAAATCTGTCTTCTAAATCTTCTTCTAAGAATTTAGTATCTCCAGCACTCTTAATTTCAACTTTTTTCATCATCTGACGAACGATAACTTCAATGTGCTTGTCATTAATTCTTACTCCTTGTAAACGATATACCTCTTGAATTTCATTTACAATATATTCTTGTACTGCAAATGGACCTTTGATATTTAAAATATCGTAAGGAGCAATTTGACCATCAGATAATGGATTACCTGCTTTACTATAATCTCCATCTTGAACAAGAATTTGACGAGATAATGGCACTAAATATTTCTTAATAGTATCATCTTTACTAGTAATAATAATTTCTCTATTACCACGCTTAACATTACCAAAAGTTACCACGCCATCAATCTCACAAACAATTGCAGGATTACCAGGATTTCTAGCCTCGAATAACTCTGTTACTCTTGGAAGCCCCCCAGTGATATCTCTTAATTTACCTAATATACGAGGAATTTTAACTAGAACTTGTCCAGCTCTAACTTCATCACCTTGCTCTACTACGATATGGCTACCAACTGGTAAGTTATATTCTTTATGTTCTTTACCATTTACTATAATTGTAGGAATTTTAGTTTTATCTTTTGTTTCAATAACCACTTTTTCTCTGTGGCCAGTTTGATCATCAGATTCATCTCTATAAGTAATACCATCTAATATTCCATCGAAATTTATTGTACCATTTTGTTCGGCAACAATTACATTGTTAAATGGATCCCAAGTACAAATGATATCTCGTTTATTTACTTTTTGGCCATCTTTTACTAATAAAGTAGAGCCATATGGAATATTGTTTGTAATTAATAAACGATCGTTTTTAACATCCATAATTCTTACTTCACCAGTACGACCAATTACAATATTAACTTTATTACCATCATTGTTTGTTGTGGCAACAGAACGTAATCCATCGAATTGTACAGTACCATCAAAACGAGCAGCTAAACCATTTTCGATATTTGCACTACCAGCAACACCGCCCACGTGGAAGGTACGTAATGTAAGCTGTGTACCAGGTTCGCCAATTGACTGTGCTGCTATAATACCAACAGCATCGCCTCTTTGAGTTAAATAACCAGTTGCTAAGTTTTTGCCATAGCATTTTACACAAACACCACGTTTCATTTCGCAAGTTAATACTGAACGTATTTCAACAGCTTCAATACCTACTTCTTCAATATATTTAGCAACTTCTGCAGAAATTTCTTCCCCAGCATTAATGATTAACTCATCAGTTACAGGGTGATAAACATTGTGTAATGATGTTCTACCTTCAATTCTATCAGATAATGGTTCAATTACATCTTCATTATCTTTTAATGCTGAAGTATTAATACCACGTAATGTTCCACAATCATCATCAGCAATAACTACATCTTGAGAAACGTCAACTAATCTTCTAGTTAAGTAACCAGCATCTGCTGTTTTAAGTGCAGTATCTGCAAGACCTTTACGAGCACCGTGAGTAGAGATAAAATAATCCAATACATTTAATCCATCTTTAAAGTTAGAAAGAATTGGATTTTCAATAACCTCACTTCC
>JANPAT010000293.1:0-1949 GCA_031430075.1 Chitinophagaceae bacterium
ACTTCTTTAACCTCACTTTGTTTGGCATTAGCCTTCATCTCTTTTTCCTTCTTCTTTTTTTCGTATAGGAATTTTTTATAATCGATGGCTTTACAAACTGGTGGATCTGCTTGTGGAGAAATTTCCACTAAATCTAGTTCAAGTTCTCTGGCTATTTTAAGGGCTTCTTGTATGGAATAAACTCCAACTGTTACATTTTCGCCAACAAGCCTTACTTGTTGTGCTCTTATTCTTTCATTTATTTTATGTTCCGGTTCTTGTTGTCTTTGAAATCTTGGATTAAATCTGCCCCCTCCAGGGCGTGGTGGAAATGCCATTAAGTGTTTTTTGGTGATTAATTTCTTTTATTGATTTGTAAAAATAAAGTTATTCAGTTGATTTTCTGTGCAAAATTTCTTCAACTATGTTTTCAGTAAACTCTTGAAGGGTTTGTTGACCCATATCGCCCTTGCCTTGACGACGAATTGAAAGCATATTTTCGGTTGCTTCTTTTTCTCCAATTACAAGCATATAAGGTACTCTACTTAGCTCTGCCTCTCTAATTTTTTTACCAATTTTTTCATTTCTATCATCCATTTCAACTCTAACACCTTTATCTCTTAATATTTTTAATACCTTATTAGCATAATCCATGAATTTATCACTAATTGGCAATATTTTAACTTGTAATGGTGATAACCATACTGGGAATTTGCCTGCATAATGCTCTAACAAAAATCCAATAAATCTTTCATGAGTACCTAATGGAGCTCTATGAATAATTAATGGAATTTCTGGTTCGTTATTTTGATTGGTGAAACTTAGTTTAAAACTTCGGCTTTGAGCAAAATCAACCTGGTTAGTTGCTAATGTAAATTCTCTACCAATAACACTCCAAATTTGAACATCTATTTTAGGGCCATAGAATGCAGCCTCATCCTGCACTTCAACAAAAGGAGTTCCAGTTTCTATTAATACTTGACGAACCAAATCTTCAGTTTCTTTCCAAAGTTCTGGTTCATTAACATATTTCTGTCCCAATTTTTCTGGATTATGTAAACTCAAACGCATCACAAATTTATTTACACCAAATATTTTAAAGTACTTCAAATACATTTCATTTACAGCTTTAAACTCTTGTGCAAAATCTTCTTTGCTACAATAAATATGTGCATCGTTCATGTGTAAACAACGAACACGCATTAAGCCAAATAATTCACCACTTTGCTCATACCTGTAACAAGTACCATATTCTGCAATTCTATAAGGCAAGTCTCTATAACTTTTAGGTTCAGCATCAAATATTTTATGATGATGTGGGCAGTTCATGGCTCTTAAATAAAATATTTCTCCATCAATTTCCATTGGAGGAAACATGCTATCTGCATAGTAAGGTAAATGACCACTTGTTTTGTACAAACTTTCTTTTGCAATATGTGGAGTAACTACTCTTTTATATCCTGCAGCAGTTTCAGTTTCTTTGGCAAGTTTTTCAAGTTCTTCAATTATCACAGTTCCATTAGGCATCCAAAGAATTAAACCTTGACCCACTTGATCATCCATAGTATAAATACTTAACTCTTTACCCAATTTTCTATGGTCACGTTTTTTAGCTTCTTCCAACATCAATAGATACTCATCCAATTCTTTTTGATTCGGAAAAGTAATTCCATAAATACGAGTAAGTTGTTTATTTTTTTCATCACCCTTCCAATAAGCACCAGCTATTGAAGTTAATTTGATGCCTTTGATGAATGATGTGTTGGGAATATGTGGACCACGACATAAATCTGTAAAATTTCCTTGAGTATAGAAAGTAATATTTCCATCTTCAAGATTTTGCAAAAGATCTAATTTATACTCATCATTCTTTTTGGTGAAATATCCAATTGCCTCAGCTTTTGATTGATATTTTCGAATAAATGAGTTGCTTTGTTTGGCTAACTCATTCATCTTTTTTTCAAGAGTTT
>JANPAT010000294.1:0-2403 GCA_031430075.1 Chitinophagaceae bacterium
ATTTCAAAAAATGCACATGAATTTTTAAGTTGTTTAAAACACAGGAAAGCTGAAAAAATTGATTTGGTTATTATTAATTACGATATGATTGGTTTAAATGGAATTGACCTATGTTATTTATTGAAAAGAGATTTTCCTGAAATAAAAAAAATAGGACTTGGAATATTAGGTAAACATGAAAAAGTTATTGGCTTTTTATATTATGGTTGTAAGGCATTTGTAACCAAAACTTGTAATGAGGCAGATTTAATTGCTGCTATTGAAATTTCAATTAAAAACGAGTTTTGTTTTAATCAATATGTAATGCCGAAAATGGTTAAACAAATTGAACATAAAAAAATTGAATTCAATTTTCCTTTAGGGTTAAGTGATAACAACTATTTTTTTATAAAGCTGAGTAATACCAATATTACTTATAAGTCTATGGCTGAAATTTTAAATATTTCAGAAAATACTTTACATAAAATTCAGCAAAGGGTATTCGATAAATTTAAAGTTACTAACAGAACAGATTTGGTAAAAATTGCATTTGAAAATGATTTACTTGCTAATTATTTAGTGTTTTAATTACAAATACTTATCTCCTTTGCTTCGTGTTACTTCAGCTACATATTCTTTAATGGCTTGTTCTTTATCTTTCTTGCAAATCAATAAAGCATCTTTGGTATCAACAATAATAAAATCGTCTAGGCCTTGCAATACCAATACTTTTCCAGGGGGGGCACTTACCATACATTTTGTTGCATCAATAACAATTGTACTATCACTAGCTACAGCATTACCCAAATAATCTTTATCTAAATTTTCATAAGCACTATTCCATGTGCCTAAATCACTCCAGCCAAAAGAAGATGGAATAACACAAACAGATTTTGCATTTTCCATAATGGCAAAGTCTATTGAAATATTAGTACATAAAGGATAAATTCTTCCAATAGCATCTTTTTCAGCAGAGGTATTAAAACTTGCTTTTTCGTTTTCAAATAACTCAAACATTTCGGGTTGTTGAGCTTCAAATTCATCAATAACATCTTTGGCTTTCCAAATAAAAATACCAGCATTCCACAAGAAATCTCCACTTAATAAAAATGTTTTTGCTAATTCTAAATCTGGTTTTTCGGTAAATGTTTTTACTTTAAAAATATCTTCTTCAATTACTTCTGTATCGTATTGAATATAACCATAACCAGTATTTGGATAAGTTGGTTTAATGCCTAGAGTAACTAAACTACTCGATTTTTCTACAAAGTCCAATGCTTTTAAAGCAATGTTTTTAAATGTTTCTCCATCTAAAATCATGTGGTCACTTGGAGCCACAATCATTGATGCTTTTGGATTTTTTTGTAAGAGTTTAAAAGCAATATAGGCAACACAAGGGGCAGTGTTTTTTTTGCTGGGTTCTGCAAGTATATTTTCAACAGGTAAATCTTTCAATTGCTCTGCTACAATATCTGTATATTCTTCAGAAGTAACGATGAAAATATTTTCTTTCGGAATGAAGGAAGCATATCGTTCAAAGGTCCACTGAATAAGGGTTTTGCCGCTATTTAAAATATCGAGAAATTGTTTTGGATAGGATGATCTGCTCTTTGGCCAAAAACGACTACCAATGCCGCCAGCCATAATTGCAACGTAATGATTAGGATTCACTTTTATAAATTTATTGTACCAAATGTACAAGGGTAATGTTATGAAAAAAGGAATAGTGGATTAATTCACTATTCCTTATAAATATTTTTAATTCATCTGAATAACTTCTTAGTCGTGCCTGCCCATTTCTCTTAAAAATCTTACATGAGCAGCAATGGCTTTTCGGGTTGTAGGATATTCAATGTATTGTAACTGATATTCTTTACAAACATTTCTAATAATATCACTAATGGCAGGATAATGTATATGAGATATTTTTGGAAATAAATGGTGCTCAATTTGAAAATTTAAACCACCCACTAACCAACTTACTAACTTGTTTTTAGTAGCAAAGTTTGCAGTTGTTTTAATTTGGTGTGCAGCAAACTCATCGGGCATTTTATTTTCTTCAACACTAGCCACAGGGAATTCAGTATGCTCTACTGTGTGTGCTAATTGAAAAACAATACTTAAAACAAAGCCTGCAAAAAATGTAATGGTAATAAAACCAATTAACCAATTTAACCAACCTACTACTAAAATTGGAATTACAATAAATAAAGCAGCATGATACACTTTTACAAACCAAAAGCCAATATGATCTTTTAATTCCATTTTCTTTAAAGGCACACTACCTATTTTCTTTAAAAAATATTTTGAATAATCGGTATAAAAAATCCAAAAAACATACAGCAACATATATAAAAACCAAAAATAAAAATGTTGAAATTTGTGTAATTTCAGTCTTTTTTGTGTTGGAGCCATACGCATAAA
>JANPAT010000295.1:0-1924 GCA_031430075.1 Chitinophagaceae bacterium
CCAAGCCAAGGCCACGTTGCCCGCGCACGTCGCCGTCATCATGGATGGCAACGGGCGCTGGGCGAAGCAGCGCGGGCTGCCGCGCGTCGAGGGGCATCGCAACGGCGTCGAGTCCGTGCGCGTGTGCGTGCGCGCGTGCGGCGAAATTGGCATCAAGTATCTCACGCTCTACGCGTTCTCGGTCGAGAACTGGAACCGCCCCAAGGACGAGGTGGACACGCTGATGAAATATCTCGCGCGCTTTCTGAAGAACGAGATCGGCGAACTGAACCGCAGCAACGTGCGGCTCGCCGTCATCGGGCAGATTTACCGCCTGCCCGAGTTCGTGCAGGAGCAGTTGAAAAAAACGCAGGCTGCGCTGGCGAAGAACAACGGGCTGACTTTGATCCTCGCGCTGAGCTACGGCGGGCGGCAGGAGATTGTGGAAGGCGTGCGCGCCATCGCCTCGAAGGCCAAGGCGGGCCGGCTGGAGCCGGCGGAGATCAACGAGCAAATGATTTCGCAGCACCTCTACACGCATCAGTATCCCGATCCCGATTTGCTCATCCGCACCAGCGGCGAACTGCGCGTGAGCAACTTCCTCCTCTGGCAGATTTCTTACGCGGAGTTCGTGGTCACGCCCACGTTGTGGCCGGATTTTCGGAAGGCGGAACTGTTCGCGGCGCTGGAGGAATACACCCGGCGGCACCGTCGGTTCGGAGGGGTTTGAGGCCGTCACCGGCGCTTAATCAAACCACTCGTCGTGCTCGTCGAAGGCCGGCACGGGGACGTTGATGATTTTCATCTTGCCAATCGCGCGGTGACGGCAGCCGGGACGGATGTAGATGACGGACATCGGCTTCACGGGGAATAGTTTTCCATCCAGCTCCATCTGCCCTTCGCCTTCGAGCACGAGATACATTTCCGTCATGTGCTTGTGATAATGCGTGCGCGCGTCCTCCTGAATGTCCACGAGATGCAGGCTCGCGACGTGATCCGTGGAACCGGCAAACGCGCGCCGGGCGAAACCGCACGGGCAGCGCTGCGCGGGAATTTCATCCAGTTGCGCGAGGTGGAAATTGCTCATGGCGGAATTACGAACTGAGAGCGGGCCGGAGGCAATCACGATTCGTCGGGTGCAACTTGCAGGCAGGACTGACACGAGACTGGAAAGTCTCGGAACTTGCCGGCTGGAAAGCCGGCGTTACGCGCATTTGATGGTTGGCCTTGGCGCGCTTCCCGCTTTAATCGCCGGCATGAATTCTGAACCGGGCGACTCGTTGGAGCGCTGGCTGCGTCCGCTGCCCTTCGGCATTTTTCTTTTCCTCGCGCTGGTCGCGTGCTTTCCGTCCGTGTGGCTGGGCACGGAATCATTTTTCGCGCGCGACTACGGGGTGCTTGGCTACCCGAACATTTCCTATCAGCGCGAATGTTTCTGGCGCGGCGAACTGCCGCTGTGGAATCCGTACAGCAACTGCGGCCAGCCCTTCCTCGCGCAATGGGGCACGATGACGCTCTATCCCGGCGCGCTCATTTATTTGCTGCTGCCGCTGCCGTGGTCGCTCGGCCTCTTCTGTCTCGCGCATGTCTGGCTCGGCGGACTGGGCATGTATTTTCTCACGCGCCGCTGGACGGGGACAAACGCCGCCGCCGCCTTCGCCGGCACGCTCTACGTTTTCAACGGTGTGATGTTCGCCAGTTTCGCGTGGCCCAATTACCTCGCCACGCTGGCGTGGATGCCGTTCCTCGTGCTGCTCGCCGAACGCGCCACGCGCGAAGGCGGACGGTGGATCGTAGGCACGGCACTGGTCGGCGCGCTGCAAATGCTCACCGGCGCGCCGGAGATAATCTTGTTCACCTGGCTGATCGTGGGCGCGCTTGCGCTGTGCGATGTGATGCGCGCGCCGGGATCGTTCTGGACAGCGGACATCGAGGAGGCCGCGGC
>JANPAT010000296.1:0-7607 GCA_031430075.1 Chitinophagaceae bacterium
AAACCCTTTGCTATTTGTAATAATTCTCTTGGATTAATTCTTTTTGTTGGAATTTTACTTACTAACCTCTCCACATCGCCACATTGTTTAATTGCTGCTTTGATTTTATTTCTATCATCTACAGTTTTAATTAAAGATTCAACAGCATTAAGTCGTTCATTAATTTTATCAATATCTTTCAAAGGCAATACTGTCCAACGTTTTAGCAATCTTGCACCCATGGGGTTTACAGTATTATCTAAAATCTTTAATAAGCTGTTTCCTTCGCCTGAGCTACTTGATAATATTTCTAAATTCCTTAAAGTGAAACGAACCATCCATAAAAAATCATCTTTTTCTAATCGTTGAATAGATGTAATATGTTGAACATTGGGATGCTCAGTTTCTTTTAAATAATACAATATTGCACCTGCTGCTACAATACCATCTTGTAAATGTTCTATTCCAAATCCTTTAAGAGAAAGGGTTTTAAAATGTTTTAACAAACTATCAGTTGCAAATGTTTCTTCAAAAATCCAAGGCTCAAGTGTATAAGTATAATATTTATCGCCGAATTTTTCTTTAAAATATTTTAAATTCTTTCGAGTAAAAATAATTTCAGCGGGTTTTAAACTTTGCAATAATTTATCAATATACTCTTCATTGCCTTCTGCAATAAAAAACTCGCCAGTACTGATATCCAAGAAAGATATACCTAATTGATTTTCTGAAAAATGAATGGCAGCTAAAAAATTATTGGTATGATGTTCTAATAATTTATCGTTAGTAGCAACACCTGGAGTTACCAGCTCAGTTACACCACGTTTTACAATGCCCTTGGCTAGTTTTGGATCTTCTAATTGATCACAAATTGCAACACGAAAACCGGCTTTTACCAATTTATGTAAATAGGTATCTAATGCATGATGAGGAAATCCAGCTAGCTCATTACTATTATCTATTCCATTATTTCTTTTAGTTAAAGTAATACCTAAAATATGGGCAGCTTTAATAGCATCTTCACCAAAGGTTTCATAAAAATCTCCAACTCTAAACAATAAAATAGCATCAGGATATTTTTGTTTAATAGCCTTATGTTGTTGCATTAAAGGAGTTTCTGATAAACCTTTTGCCATAGGCAACAAATATAGATATTGAAGAATGGATTAAATCATTCTACAAAACAAAAAATCCTTTGTAGTTTTCTACAAAGGATTCAAAATAGAAATAGGGTATAATAATTTCATATCCAATTGAATGTTTTTTATTTTGCTTTCGAGTTCAGCATATTTTATATCAAACTCTTCTTTATTATTCAACTTTGTTTGTACACTAAAATAAAATTTAATTTTTGGCTCAGTACCACTTGGTCTTGCAGAAATTTTGCTACCATCTGCTAAAATGAATTGAAGCACATTGCTTTTAGGTAAGTTAATTTTCCAGCTTTCCCCAGTAAATAAATTTTTACCAGTTTGTAATTCATAATCTAGGAACTCCACTACTTTACTATTATTAATTGTTGTAGGTGGATTGTTTCTATATCCTTCCATCATTGCAGCAATTTGTTTAGAACCATCCATCCCTTTTTTAGTAATGCTGATTAATGATTCAAGATAAAAGCCATACTGTAAGTACATTTCAATCATTTTATCAAAAAGCGTTTTACCTTTTTCTTTTTCTACTGCAGCCATTTCACAAAGCAAAGCAACAGCACTTACAGCATCTTTATCTCTTACTTTATCTCCAATCATCAAACCAAAACTTTCTTCACCACCTATAATATAATTTTCTTTGCCTTCTTTTTCCTTTAATAATGATGCTATCCACTTAAATCCAGTAAGCACATTGTAACAGGCTACAGCATTTTGATTAGCAACTTCATTAATCATATCTGTAGTTACAATAGTGCTAATCACCATGTCGTTGGGTTGTGCAATTCCTTTATTTTTTCTGGCTTCAATCATATAAGCAAAAGCAAGAACTGCAGTTTGATTGCCATTCATTAAAATCCATTCTCCTTTATGATTTTTTACTCCAACTCCTACTCTATCAGCATCAGGATCTGTGCCTAATAAAATATCTGCATCTAAGTCTTTAGCTTTTTGCAAACCAATACTCATAGTTTCGGTTTCTTCTGGATTTGGATAAACTACTGTTGGAAAATTTCCATTTGGCTCTGCTTGTTCATCAACAATAGTAACATTAGTAAAACCAAATGCAGCAAGGGTTTTAGGAACAATTGTTATCCCTGTTCCATGTATTGGTGTATAAACAATTTTTAAATTGTGTTGCTTAGCAATTATTTCTGGATATACACTTAAACTTTTAATCATGTTGATGTATTGGTTATCCATATCATCACTAAGAATTGTAATATTTGCTTCTCCACCAGACCAGGCTACTTCATTTAAACTACTAATTGTTTCTACTTCTTTAATAACATTTTTATCGTGTGGTGGCACAAGTTGAGAACCGTCATCCCAATAAGCTTTATAACCATTATACTCTTTAGGGTTATGACTTGCAGTACATACTACTCCAGCTTTACAATCTAATGTTCTAATTGCAAAACTTAATTCAGGAGTTGGTCTTAATTCAGGAAACAAAAAAACTTTAAAACCATTTGCTGCAAAAACATTGGCTGTTGTTTCAGCAAAAAATCTACTATTATTTCTGCTATCATGACCCACAACTACTCTTATTTCGGTGTTAACATAAGTTTTCTTTAAATAATTTGCAAAACCTTGTGTTGCCATTCCAACAGTATATTTATTCATTCTGTTAGTACCCACACCCATAATACCACGTAAACCACCAGTACCAAACTCGAGATTTTTATAAAAACTATCTTCTAACTCTGCAGGATTTTGTTCTTGCAATTTTTTGATACTATTTTTGGTATCAGTATCATAATTACCATCTAACCAAACCTGTATTTTTTGAAGTGTTTCTGTATTCATGCTAATTAATTTTCGTAAAATTGAAGCAAGGTTAATGAAAATTTTATTAAAAATAAAATGATGTGATAAACAAATTATCTAAAGTATTATGTTTGAACTATGGTTAAGTATTGTTTTATTTTTCTTGTATTTTATGGGTCTTTTGCTATGGCTCAAGATAGTTTACCAAAAGCAAAAGAATTTATACCAACTGAAAATTTAAGATTAGATACTAAACCAAGAAATCAGTTTTTTAAATACTCAAAAAAAAGAGAAACATTGGTTGCCTATTCGCAGATTGCAGCTTACTCAGCCAATTTTGCAGCACTTTATTATTTCTGGTATAAAGATTATCCATTAGGAACATTTCATTTTTTTAATGATAATGAAGAGTATTTGCAAGGAGATAAAGTAAGCCACATGTTTGGAGCTTATACTGGGGGAAAAATGAGTATGCAAATGTGGAAATGGGCAGGAGTTTCGAAGAAAAAATATGTTTGGTTGGGTGGTATGACAGGACTAGGATATTTAACCATTATTGAAGTTATGGATGGGTTTAGTCCTAAATGGGGTTTTAGTTGGGGCGATTATGCTGCAAATGTTGCAGGTACTGCATTGCTTGTTGGACAGGAATTGGCTTGGAATGAACAGAGGATTCATATAAAATATTCTACACATTATCAAACTTACAGTCCGCCCGATTATGAAAGATTTGCTCAGAATGTATTGGGAAAAGATAAATTGAATAGAATGTTTAAGGACTATAATCCACAAACCTATTGGCTAAGTTGTAATATTAAATCTTTCATAAAAAAATCGAATGTACCAGCATGGTTAAACATTGCATTTGGTTATGGTGCCGAAAATATTGTTGGTGCCAGAAATAGTAATTTTATTGATGCTAATGGATACTGGACAAGTGCTGAACATATTTTACCAAGATACAGACAATGGTATTTAGCTCCAGACATTGATTTAACCAGAATTAAAACTAAAAGCAAGTTTTTAAAGACCGCTTTATTTGTTTTAAATAGTTTTAAATTTCCAACACCCTCATTAGAATTGTCGCAAGGAAGTTTAAAATGGAATTGGATTCACTTTTAATAATGGTAAATGATAAATGGTGATTTGTAAATTAGTTGCTTTACTATTATTTATATTTACAATTAACCATTCACCACTTATAATTAAACCATGTTTGGCGTTACAATTTTAGGCAACAACTCTGCAATACCTGCATTTGACAGGCATCCTACTGCACAAATTGTTACATTAAATGATAATTTGTTTTTGTTAGATTGTGGCGAAGGCACACAAATGCAAATTGCTAAATACAGAATTAAAACAAGCAAAATAAATCACATACTTATTTCACATTTACATGGTGATCATTATTTTGGTTTGATTGGATTTTTAACTAGCATGAGTTTATTAAACAGAGAAAAACCACTTCATCTTTTTGCTCCAGAACCATTACAAAAAATCATTCAACTTCAATTAGAAGTTGCAAACACCTCTTTATGTTACCCTTTACATTTTCATGCAATTGAAGCGGAGGGTTTGTTGTTTGAAGGCAATAATTTTTTAATTGAAACTTTTAAAACAAAACACAGAATTGAATGTTGGGGATTTAAAATTTCAGAAAAAAAAATGCCCCGAAAAATTAATAAAGAAAAAGTTGTAGCCTTTGAAATTCCTTTAGCGTATTACGATGCTTTGCAAAAAGGAAATGATTATGTAAATAAAAATGGGAAAAGAATATTAAACCATGAAGTAACCATTAGCAATACACCAAACAAAAGTTATGTTTATTGTGCAGATACTATTTATGATGAAGATTTATTGAGTAAAATAAAAGAAGCTAATTTACTTTACCATGAAGCTACCTATTTAATGTTGGATGAAGAAAAAGC
The DNA here is from genome assembly GCA_031430075.1 of Chitinophagaceae bacterium. Taxonomy (GTDB): domain Bacteria; phylum Bacteroidota; class Bacteroidia; order Chitinophagales; family Chitinophagaceae; genus CAIVPM01. Next base: position 4,832 of record JANPAT010000296.1, read on the forward strand.
TGCAAAAAGGTTTCATACTACATCAACTCAAGCAGCAACTATAGCAAAATTAGCTCAAGTAAATCATTTATTGATTGGTCATTTCAGTAGCAAATACGAAAAACTTGATGATTTTTTAGAAGAGGCCAAAACAGTTTTCGAAAAAACTTCTTTAGCAATTGAAGGGGTAACTTTTAAAGTAAATTAATCTTTTAACTGATAAATTTCTTTTGTATTTCTTCCATAGCCATCATAATCTAATCCATACCCCACAACAAATTTATTAGGAATTCTAAAGCAACAATAATCTACTTTAACATCATAAATTGTAGCATCAGGTTTATGTAATAATGTGGCAATTTTAATTGATGATGGTTGTTGATTTACCAACTGAGGTAAAAAAGTAAATAATGTTTTTCCTGTGTCAACAATATCTTCTAAAATAATAATATCTCTATTGGTAACATTTGAATCAAGTCCTATTGAAGTAATTACATGACCAGTTGACTGAGTACCTTTATAAGAAGCCAATTTAATAAAACAAATTTCCGATTCAACTGTAACTGTTTTAAACAAGTCAGCAGCAAACATAAATGAGCCATTCAGTATGGCTAGAAATAAAGGTTTTTTATTTTGATAATCTTTATTAATGGTTTTGCCTAATTCAACAATTTTATTTTGAATATCTTGTTGAGATAAAAAAGGAACAAAGGTTTTATCGAGAATGGTTAATTCACTCATGCTTTAATTAATTGTACTAGAATTGGTAGTTAAAATTTTTGCAACATTATATTTGGGTGTAATTAATGCTTTTGTTCTAAGATGAATAGTTTCTCCAACTAATGGAAAAATATCTTTGTTTAAGCCATTATATTCTGCTAAAACATCTAATTTGATACCTTCCTTTTGGGCGATGTCATATAAAGATTCTCCTTCAGTTACAATATGAAAATCTTTACTGCCTTTTTTTTGTTTTTTTTCTATGAATATTAGTTGATCTTTTTCTAAGATATCTATAGCACTTAAATCATTAAAGTATATTAATTTACTATACGAAACATTATACTGTTGTGCAATTGCCAGCATTGAGGTACCTGATTGAGCATAAATAACTTTAGAACTATTAATTTCAAAAACGGTGCTAGGATACCCAGTATTTTTTATTATTTTTTCTTTACTAATATTTGTTGTGCTATTGTTGTAAATGATGTCCTTTTCATCATCAACAACTGTAGTTTCAATTGTTCTAGTATTCAATTTAGATTCTTTAACTGTGTTAAAAGCAACATCAGTTTTTGGAATATAATTTTTGTCCAATGCAAGTAATGTGTAACTATTTAAATTATAATTATTAATAATGCCAATTAAACGCTCTGCATAATTTTTTTCGGTTGCATAACCAGCTTTTTTTAATCCATAAGCCCAGCTTTCAAAATCGGTGGGTTCGAGGTTAAATAAAAATGAATAGTGTGAGCGAGTTTTTAAAAAATTCGAATGGTCTTTGTAAGATTCAGCAGCATCTAAATATTTTCTAAAACATTCATTAGACTCATCATCATCAGCATAAACTTTTTCACCTTGCCATTCTATTTTACACTTAATACCAAAATGATTATTCGAATTTTTACAAAGGTCACTTTCTCCATATTTAGACTCAAGAATTCCTTGAGCAATTGTAATTGAAGCAGGAACTCCTGTTCTTTGCATTTCAATAATTGCGATGTCTTTATATTTTTCAATATAAGCAAAAGCTTTTTCTTTCTGTGCTATGCTTGAAAAAGCAATCATCATAAAAATGGCACTCCACAAAATCTTCATATCTATTTCTTTTTAATTAACATTAATCCATCTCTAACTGTAAGAATAATTTGCTCTGTTCTTATATCATTTGCAACATACTCATTAAAAGCATGTATAGCTTTTGCGTTTTTACCTTTAATTTCATTGTGCACCACTTCGCCATGAAAAAGAACATTATCAGCAATAATGAGCCCATGATCAGTCAATTGGGGCAAAACCATATTATAATAATCAATGTAACTAGTTTTATCTGCATCTATAAAAACTATATCCCATTTATATTTCAAAGTGGGTATAATTTCTAAAGCATTTCCTAAATGCAAAAGTATTTGATTTTTGTTTTTCGAAATGCTAAAATTTAATTGTGCAGTTGTGGCATCTTCTTCTCGTAATTCAATGGTATGCAATTCGCCATTTTCTTGTAATCCTTTGGCAAGACAAAGTGCACTGAATCCTGTAAAAGTTCCAATTTCTAAAATGTATTGGGGGTTTTTCAACTCACTAATAAATGAAAGAAATTTACCTTGCACCCAACTACTTTGCATATGCTTTTTAGGATGCTCGTTTAAAGTTTTATCATGTATAATTTTTAAATCTGTATCATCAACAGAACTATATTGATTTATATAATCTTCTATTAAAGCGTTAATAATCTCCATAATTATTTAAATATTTATCTCTATACACCAATTTAAAACGATAATTACACTTTGTTTTGTATAAACAGCATTTTTTTAACATTTGAACAAAATAAAAAACTTAAATATCAATTAAAAGCTATATATTTGCAAAGTTAATTTGAGTTCTACGCAATTTGTAATAAAGCCCTTCTTCGAAAAAAGTTAGATTTTCTACTCCTCTGCTAAGCCTCAAAATTTTTTCAAAAAAATATCAATTTAGAATGAACATTTATGTTTCAAACTTAAGCTTCAACGTGCAGGATGAAGACTTAAAAGAATTCTTTACCCCTTATGGTGAAGTTAGCTCTGCAAAAGTT
>JANPAT010000297.1:0-1879 GCA_031430075.1 Chitinophagaceae bacterium
AAGAAGAAGAAGAATGATACCCAAAATATTACAAACCTTGTTGATTGAATTTCTTTGTCTTTTAATGCCGGTTTTACAAAACTCCAAAATTGCCAAAATATAAAAGGAAAAGCAACCATTACCCCACCCATAAAACACATAGTAAGTGTACTAAATAATTGCCCCCCAAAAGTATTACTTTGCATTTTTACTTCTACAGGTTGCATACACAAAGCATCTCCTAAATGTAATAAATGACCGATTTTACAAAATGCTCTATAACTAATAAAATCATGATTCAATGGACCTGTAATAATATTATCAAAAATCCAATCTCTGTAAATAAAAAAAAATATAGCACAAATAAGAATAGCTAAAACACTACGAACAATATGAGAACGCAATGCTTCGAGATGATCAATAAAACTCATCTCAGTAGCTGGGTCTTTTTTATTATTAAATAACGCCATTGTGTTTTTATAGGCTGCAAATGTAAGCTTTGGTAAATTTAGATAGATGAGTTGTCATGATGAATTAAGTTAAAATTGAAGCCTACTCATCTTTTAACTCAACATAAATCGGGCAATGATCGCTGTGTTTTACATCAGGAAAAATGGTTGCCGATATTATTTGTTTTTCTAATGCTTTTGAAACACATATATAATCTATTCTCCAGCCTTTATTTTGCAAACGAACAGTTGGAAAACGTTGGCTCCACCAACTATAAGCATGAGCAGTTGTTGGGTTACAGAATCTAAATGTATCAATAAAACCAGTAGCTAAAAATTGATCCATCCAAGCACGTTCTTCAGGTAAAAAGCCACTGGAGTTTTTATTTCCTTTGGGGTCGTGAATATCCATTTCTTTATGAGCAATATTATAATCGCCACAAACAATAATTTTTTTTCTTATTTTTTTTAATTCATTCACAAAACTTATAAACTCAGATAGCCACTGGTATTTATAAGTTTGACGTTCAGTACCACTAGTGCCAGAAGGAAAATAACAATTTAGTAAAGTAATATCACCAAAATCTAAACGAATTACTCTTCCTTCATAATCACTCATTTCAAATCCATTACCAACTACAACTTTATCTGCTTTTATTTTTGATATAACACACACACCACTATAGCCTTTTTTTTGTGCAGAGAACCAATGATGACGATAACCCAATTTTTCTATCTCGCCCATTTCGGCATCAGTTTCTTGTGCTTTGGTTTCTTGAATACAAATGATGTCGGCAGGATTAGTTTTTAACCAATCAACAAATCCTTTTTTTAGTGCAGCCCTTATTCCATTTGTGTTGTATGAAATAATTCTCATGAAATAGTTTTAATTTTTTTTAAATAAAATAGATAAAATTCTTGGAGCTCGATTTAAATTTTCATCATCAAAAAATTCTTCGATATGATATACACTGAAATTTTTTTGTAAAGCAGTAATTATAAATTCGGAAATATGATGTGTAAAACATTCTAATACTTGCATTCCAGTTTTAGTTTCAAATCTTGCTTTACTACCTTGATATTGTTTAAAAGGATGCAATTCTCCCATATAAAAAAAACCATTGGGCTCTAATTTTTCATAAGCTTGTTGAAAAATATGACTTAAGTCTTCTATATGTTCTAAAACTAAACTTGCTGTAATTAATTGAAATGTTTGGTCAGTAAAAATCCATTTTTTTGTAATATCTGCTTGAGTAAATTGAATTTTTTGTTGAGATAATTTTTCTTTTGCTTTTCGCAACATTTTTTCAGAAAAGTCAACAGCAACAAGCATTTCACATCTATTCATCAACCATTCAGTATTCTTACCTGTGCCACAACCTATTTCTAAAATCTTTGAACATTTAAATCCAGATAATATTCTTCTTAAGACAAAGGCTTCAAGGTCTCGA
>JANPAT010000298.1:0-4381 GCA_031430075.1 Chitinophagaceae bacterium
CATGCCAAAAGCATTTAAAACATATCCACACATGTTAAAATCTAAATCGACTTTGTATTAAAATATCTTCAAACCCTAGTCGTTATTCATTAAAGAACATCTGTCAGTTTTTTGAACATTTTTTTCAACAAAACAAAGCTATAGTGTGTACATTTAATGAAATGTAATGCCCTTTTGAACTTCGTTAATTTGAGGGCAGTTTATCCACATGCTGTTGAAATTACTTTCTTGGGTTGAAAGATGTTGAAAGATATTTTCGTTATCCCTTAAATGAAATTGCTTTTGAAGGGAAACGAGTATTACTATCCATTTAAAAAGAAGAAAATAATGAACACCAAAACAACTAACCAAGGCTTACAATTTACAAGAAGATTTACAAAAGAAGGCGTTTCTCCATTTGATTTATTTGATTACGATTACAGAACTAGTGTAATAAAAAATCCTACAGGAGAAAAAGTTTTTGAAATGAATAATGTTGAAGTGCCCAAACAGTGGAGTCAAATTGCTACGGATATTCTTGCCCAAAAATATTTTAGAAAAGCAGGTGTACCACAAGAAGATTTTAGTTCTGGCAGAGAAACTTCAGCAAAACAAGTTGCTCATAGAATGGCAAATTGTTGGAAGGTTTGGGGTGAACGATATAATTATTTTGCTTCTGCAAAAGATGCTGAAATATTCTATGATGAATTAGTGTTTAGCATACTCAATCAATCATGTGTTCCTAATTCACCACAATGGTTTAATACTGGCTTACACGAAAGCTATGGCATTACCGGAAAACCACAAGGTCATTATTATGTTGACCCTGCCGATAATCAATTAAAAAAATCAGCAAATGCTTATGAGCGTCCTCAACCTCATGCCTGTTTTATTTTAAGTGTGAGTGATGATTTAGTGAATGATGGTGGCATTATGGATTTATGGGTTCGTGAAGCAAGAATTTTTAAATATGGAAGTGGTGTTGGAACCAACTTTTCACAAATACGTGGAGGAGGAGAAAAATTAAGTGGTGGTGGAACTTCAAGTGGATTAATGAGTTTCTTAAAAATTGGTGATAGAAGTGCAGGAGCCATTAAAAGTGGAGGAACTACACGTAGAGCAGCCAAAATGGTTTGCTTAGATTTAGATCATCCAGAAATAATGGAATTTATAGATTGGAAAGTGAAAGAAGAAAATAAAGTTGCTGCTTTAATCGATGCTGGTTATGATAATCATTATGAAGGAGAAGCTTACGCAACTGTTTCTGGTCAAAATTCAAATAACTCTGTTCGTATTCCTAATGAGTTTTTTAAAGTGTTAGAAGAAGGTGGAGATTGGGAATTAAAAGCAAGAACTGATGGCAGGGTTATGAGTAAAATTCCTGCTGCTACAGTGTGGAATAAAATTTCGTATGCTGCTTGGCGTTGTGCTGATCCAGGAACACAATATGATACTACTATTAACGAATGGCACACTTGTCCACAAGGTGGAAGAATCAATGCTTCAAACCCTTGTAGTGAATACATGTTTTTAGATAATACAGCTTGTAATTTGGCATCTATCAATCTTAGAAAATTCTTCGACGAAAAATCCAACAAAATAGATATTGATGGCATTGAATATATCAGCAGATTATGGACTGTAGTTTTAGAAATTAGTGTGTTGATGGCACAGTTTCCTAGTAAAGAAGTTGCACAACTTTCTTACGATTATAGAACCTTAGGGTTAGGATTTGCAAATTTGGGAACCATTTTAATGTTAAGTGGAATTCCTTATGATAGTGATGATGCTCGTGGTATTGCAGGAGCAATTACAGCAATCATGACTGGTGTTACTTACAAAACATCAGCAGAAATGGCCAGCTTCTTAGGAGCTTTCCCTCGATTTGAAGAAAACAGAGCAGATATGTTACGTGTAATGCATAACCATAGAGCCGCTGCTTATGATGCTGATGAAGCTTATGAAGGATTAAGTTTAAAACCAGTAGGAATTAATTCTAAACATTGTCCTGATAGTTTATTAAAGGCTGCAACAAAAGCTTGGGATGATGCAGTGCAAATGGGTGAAAAATATGGTTACAGAAATGCACAAACTACTGTAATTGCTCCAACAGGCACTATTGGTTTAGTAATGGATTGCGATACCACAGGCGTTGAACCAGATTTTGCTTTGGTGAAATTTAAAAAACTTTCTGGTGGTGGATATTTCAAAATTATTAATGGTGCTGTACCAAGTGCTTTAAAGAATTTAGGCTATGCAGATGAACAAATAAATGCTATTGAAAAATATGCTGTAGGATCAGCAAGTTTTAAAGGTGCTCCATATATAAATGATGCAACCCTTGCTGCAAAAGGATTTACAACTGAGGAAATTGCAAAATTAGAATCAGGATTAAAAGCAGCATTTGCTATCAACTTTGTTTTTAACAGATTTGTTGTTGGAGATGAGTGTTTAATGAGATTAGGATTTACAGCAGATCAAATCAATGATTTTGGATTAAATGTTTTAGAAGAATTAGGTTTCACTGATGAAGAAATTGAAGCAGCAGGAGATTATATATGTGGTACCATGACAGTTGAAGGTGCTCCTTATTTAAAAGAAGAACATTATTCAGTTTTTGATTGTGCCAACAAATGTGGTAATAAAGGAAAAAGATTTATTCATGCACATGGACATATTAGAATGATGGCTGCTTGTCAGCCGTTCTTAAGTGGTGCTATTTCAAAAACTATCAATCTACCTAACGAAGCAACTATAAGTGAAATCGAAGAAGCATATAAATTAAGTTGGGAGTTGAGCTTAAAAGCTTGTGCATTATATAGAGATGGAAGCAAACTCAGCCAACCATTAAGTAATAAAGCAGATAAAAAGAAAAAGACAGTAGAGTCGGAAAGTCAGGAAGACAAAGAGTCGGTTAAAGAAACTATCAACCAAAAACAAGAAACAAATCTTGTTGACCTCAGCAATTTATCTGTTAATGATTTATTAGATGAGGTAACAAAAAGAATGAATGCTTCAACAGATACTAAATTAAAACGAGCCTTATCTACTATTGTTGAAAGAAAATCTTTACCATCAAAACGCAGAGGCTTTACACAAAAAGCAAAAATTAATGGGCAGGTTATTTTCTTAAGAACAGGAGAATATCAAGATGGAACATTAGGAGAAATATTTGTGGATCTAGCCAAAGAAGGCAGTACTGTACGTAGTTTAATGAATTGCTTTGCTATAGCCATTTCTGTTGGATTACAATATGGTGTTCCGTTAGAAGATTTTGTGAGCAAGTTTGTTTTTACCAAGTTTGAACCTGCAGGAATGGTAGATCATCCAAATATTAAAATGACCACTAGCTTAGTTGACTTTGTATTTAGAGCATTAGCCTATGAATATTTAGGAAGAACAGATTTAGTGCATGTTTTAGATAAACCAGAAGTAGGAAATTTAGGTGAAGATGATGCAAACGATTTAAGTTATATTGGTGGACAACAAGAGTTGAGTAATGTTAGAGTTACAGGTTCAACTGCAAATGCAACCCCAACTCCAGCACCACAAAAAATGCAAAGAACAGCAGCAACAGTAAAAACAGAAAGTTCATTCGATATGGTAAATCTTGCTGCAAAATCTATGCAGAGCGATGCCCCAAGTTGTAATGTTTGTGGACATATCACTGTTCGTTGTGGTACTTGTTATAAATGTTTAAACTGTGGCAACAGCTTAGGTTGTAGCTAATAATATTTTTCCAGTCTCCTTTTAAAAGTTTGATTAGACGAAAGTTTACTCGAACTTTTTTATTGTAGTTAACAATCAACCAAAGAACAAATCAACCATCATCAATATTTTAATGACTCAATCCCTAACTTCGCAGCCTTTAAACTTAGAATGAGCAAGTACAAAGAATTTACAGGTTTACATCTTCCCAGCATTGAAAAAGAAATTTTAGCCATGTGGCAAAAGAATAATGCCTTTGAAGAAAGCGTTGATTTGAGAGAAGGGTCAACACCATTTGTTTTTTATGAAGGTCCACCAAGTGCTAATGGTATGCCAGGCATACATCATGTAATTAGTAGAACTTTAAAAGACTTAGTTTGTCGTTACAAAACTATGCAGGGCTTTCAGGTAAAAAGAAAAGGAGGTTGGGATACTCATGGTTTGCCTGTTGAATTAGGTGTTGAAAAAGAATTAGGTATTACAAAAGAAGATATTGGAATAAAAATTTCTGTTGAAGATTATAATTTAAAATGTAGAGAAGCAGTTCTTCGATATAAAAAAGAGTGGGATGATATCACTACAAAAATGGGTTATTGGGTTGATTTAAAAAATCCTTATATCACATACGAAAATAATTATATTGAAAGTTTGTGGTGGATTTTAAAACAATTGTACAGTAAAGATTTGTTGTATG
>JANPAT010000299.1:0-2586 GCA_031430075.1 Chitinophagaceae bacterium
AGCCGATAAAGATTTATCTCGTACAACTATTATTGCTCCAATGAGTGGCATTGTAAGTTTATTAAGTGTAAAAAAAGGCGAGAGAGTTGCTGGTAACAGTTTTAATGTTGGTACAGAAATGATGCGTATTGCCGATATGAACAGCATTGTTGCACAAGTTGATGTTGGTGAAAATGATATTCCAAAAGTAAAAATTGGCGATACCGCTTTAATTACTGTTGATGCTTACAATAACAGAAAATTTAAAGGTTTAGTGTATAAGATAGCAAATCCACAAACAGGACTAGGAGCTAGTGGAACAAGTGATGTTACCAATTATAAAGTGCATATTCGATTGCTAAAAGAAAGCTATATCGATTTAGTTAATAAAGGTCGTTTTCCTTTTAGGCCTGGTATGAGTGCAAGTACTGAAATTCAAACCCGAAGAGAAATTAATGTACTAAGTGTTCCATTAAATGCAGTAACAACAAGAGATGTAAAAGAAGGAAAGCCATCAAAAGCCAACTCGGCTGAAGATAAACCAAAGGATGCTTCAAATAATGATAAGCAAACCATAGTAAATGAAGAACTCGAAGAAGTGGTTTTTGTATATGATAAAGCAACTACAAAAGTTAAAAAAGTAAAAGTAAAAACAGCCATTCAAGATTTAAATTATATACAAATAATTAGTGGTTTAAAAGAAGGCGATGAAGTTGTTACTGGTCCTTATAATTTGGTTAGTAAGTTAATTAAAGATGGAGATAAAGTTGAAAAAACAGATAAAGACAAACTGTTTGATGATAAAAAGAAATAATATTCTCTTTCTATAGTTGTAATGATTATTAATTTCTATTGATTGTAGCAAAAACCAACTGTTCTATAAAATTAGCTACAAGAGTATCATCTTTTAATTCTTTAAAATCTGTCAGCGATGGCAGATTTTTTTTATAATAATTTAAAGAGTGTGACATTTCTAAAATTGACGTAGCTAAAGAACGTGCAGTAGAATAATTAGGATTACAAGCCATAATCATATCAGCAATTCTTGAGCATAAATCTTTATATGGCTTAAATAATTTAGCCTTGTTATATTCATTTATATGTCTTGTTAAAAAAGCTTTTGCCCCTTCCGACATTACAATGTTATACAATAACGTTTCATTAATATAAGGTGTTGAAACATCATCTACAACAGTCTCAGATAAAATATGAATAGCTTTTTTCAGTTTTACAATTGGGTCTACAATGTTGATATTATGTAATGCAATTCTATATTCTTGCCAACTCCAATACCAATCTACTATAAAAGTTAAAAGAAGATGTTTGTTTTCAAAATACCTATAAATTCCTGCTTCAGTTGTACCAATTTCTTGTGCTAATTTTTTAAATGTGAATGCTTCAAATCCAATATCATGAATGAGTATAATGGCATGTTCAATAATTTTCTTTCCTAAATCTGTCTCCTCAGGATTTCTAAGAAACAGATTTTCATTCATCTTAATCTTTAAATAAGCTTCCATTTGTTAATATTAAACAAATTTATAAAAATAAATGATAGTATTACTATTATTATAAATATTATTACTATTTTCGTTACACAGAAACTAATGAACATGAAAAAAATATTTCAAGAAATCAAGAGTGATTTACCAGCAAGTATAGTTGTTTTTTTTGTAGCAGTGCCTTTATGTTTAGGTATTGCACTTGCCTCTGGTGCCCCATTATTTTCTGGTATTATAGCAGGTATTGTTGGTGGTATTGTTGTAGGTATTGCCAGTGGCTCCCCATTGGGAGTAAGTGGCCCTGCTGCAGGACTGGCAGTAATCGTTTTAACGTCTATTGCATCGCTAGGCGGTTCTTGGGAGTCATTTCTTTTGGCAGTAGTTTTAGCCGGAATTATTCAACTCATTTTAGGATATGCAAAAGCGGGGTTTATAGCTTTTTTCTTTCCTTCATCAGTAATAAAAGGGATGCTTACCGGCATTGGACTTTTAATTATTTTAAAACAAATTCCACATGCTTTAGGATGGGATAAAGATGCTATTGGCGATGATGCTTTAATACAGGCAGATGGTCAGAATACTTTTTCTGAAATATTTAAAGCCTTTGATTTTATTACTCCTGGGGCATTATTAATTGCAGGTATTTCTATGGCTGTACTTATACTTTGGGACACTGTACTTTCAAAAAAACATAAAATTTTTGGAATGATAAATGGCCCACTCGTAGTTGTAGTTTTAGGAATAATAATGTTTAACTTATTTCAAAACGGAACATTAAATTTCAGCTTAGCTGCCGATCAAGTTGTAAGAATTCCTGTTCCAGAAAATTTATCTGGCTTTTTTAGTCAATTCACTTTCCCGGATTTTTCTGCAATAACTAATTTTGAAGTTTGGAAAATAGCTGTTGTATTGGCCATTGTTGCAAGTTTAGAAACTTTATTATGTGTAGAAGCTACTGATAAAATGGACCCAGATAAAAGAATTACTCCAACAAATAGAGAGTTAAAAGCACAAGGTTTGGGCAATTTAATTTCGGGATTAATTGGTGGTTTACCAGTTACACAAGTAATAGTTCGTAGCACTGCTAATATAACTTTTGGTGGAA